>CAJAXU010000395.1 GCA_903948045.1 uncultured beta proteobacterium
ATCGACGACGCATGAACCTACGGTGGGCTAAAAACCGATCTCTCGCACCAGCACGGCTGCGGCCTGGCGCACGTAGCGCCAACCGGGCGCCTCCCAGCCCACATGCACCGTGACCGAACCGCGCCACGACTGGGCTTGAAGCGGTGAGTCGGCCGGCAAGGCCGAGGCCAGCGCCAGGGTTACCCGGTAAATGGCGCGCTCTGGCACCAACTGGCCATTCTTGTCACGCGTGAGAATGTGGCCGCCGAGGTGGGCGGCAAGCTCCGGGCGCACCAGCACGCGCGAGGCGTCACGGTCAATCGCTGCCACCTGCAAGGGCAGCGTGGGGCCGCCGGTGCCATCGGTGATGAACAGCGCCCGGTCGCCCACGCTGACCCGCTGCACCGACTCTTCGTCGAGCCAGGTCTCCACCAGCCAACGACCGTCGTCGCGCACCAGCAAGGCGATCTTTTCCTTGCGTGGCAACCACTGGCCCACCCGCAAATCGGGGTCGACATCACGCAGGCGGCCAGCAAACGGCGCTTTGGGCGAATAGTTTTTGAGCTCGGTGTTCAGGCTGGCCAGCTCGGCCTGGGCCGTGGCCAGGTTGTCCTCATTGACCAGCATGCGGTTGCGTGATTCGGCGTCAAAGCCCGAGGTAGCGGCTTGTTGGCGCAGGCTCTCGACGCGGGTCTGGGCCGCCTGCCGGCGTGATTTGAGCTCTGGCACGTGCAGCGTGATCAACACGCCGCCCTCTGGCACGCGGTCGCCCTCGCCGAAGGGCAGCGCCTCGATGCGCGCGCCAGACGGCACATAGACCGGCCAGATCTCGGCCGGCCGCAACATGGCGCTGGCCACCACACGACCAGGCCAAGGCACAAACACGAGTGAGACCAAGGCCAGCAACACCAGCAGACTGATAAGGCTGCGCCCGCGGGTACGGATGGTGTCCCAGCGCTTGGCCCAGGCCAGGCCCTCGCGCTGAATCGGCCACAGCACAAACCAGACGATCTCTACCGCGAACAAAAACACACCCAGCACCTTGAAGAAATAGTGGTACACCAGCAGCGCAATCCCCAAAAACAGCACCAGCCGGTACAACCAGGTAGCCACCGCAAAGACCACCAGCGCCGTCTGCTGCCGGGTTGAGAAATGTTCGGGCGGGTCGTCTCCCAGATTGAACAGCCATTCGCGCAGGCGCCAGCGCGCCAGGGCGAAGCTGCGCTCATGCAGGTTGGGCATGTCCAGCCAATCAGACAGGATGAAATAGCCGTCAAAGCGCATGAAAGGGCTGGCATTGATGGCCACCGTGCCCACCCAACTGATGGTGGCCAGCACAAAGGCCGATGAGCGCAGCGGGCCGTCGGGCAGCAGCGCCCAGGCCAGCGTCGCCCAGGCGGCCACGATCAGCTCGGTGGCAATGCCGGCGCTGGCCACCTGCAGCCGCTGCAGCCGGTCGGTCAGGCGCCAGGTTTCGTTGGTGTCGGTGTAGGCCACCGGCCACATCACCAGAAACGCCAGGCCCATGGTCGGCACCCGGCAGCCCAGGCGCTTGGCGGTAAAGGCATGGCCCAGCTCGTGCAGCAACTTGACGACAAACAGCGCCACCCCATAGGCCGCCAGCCCTTCCCAATTGAAAGTATCGACCAAAGAGGCGCTGAAGTTGTCCCAACGCCGCAGCACCTGGGTCAAGCCCAGCAACAAAGCGGCCAGCGTCATCCAGGCAAAGACACGGCTGTAAAACAGACCGGCCACGCCCTGCCAGCGGCCCAGCCAGGCGTCGGGGCGCAGCAAGGGAATACGAAAAAACAGGTAATGGTGCAGCAGCCACTTCAGCGCGCTGCCCTGCATCTTGTGCAGCCGGTCTGCCAGTTCCCGGGCGCTGCCGGGGCCAGCGGGCTGGGTCAGCTGGTTGCCCACCAGAAATTGCGCCACGCCCAACACGTCTTGCGCCTCAAGTTGCAGGGTGGTGGCATCGCTGATGTCTTGCGCAATCTGCTCGGGGTCGCCCAGGGCCCAGCGCTTCAAGACTTCAAAGCTGGGCCAGTCGATCCGGAAAAACAAGTTGCGCGTCGGGTCGTGCAGGGTCCAGCTGGCCTGACCATCCGCCAGCATGGGCCCAGGCAGCAGCGCCAACTCTTCACGTAAAGACGGCAGTACCACGGCTCAGATCCCCAGGGTGCCGCGCACCGTGGCCAGGGGCCGGCGCATCATCCAATACAGCAGGCTCACCCGCTCGCCCTCCAGCTTGGCAGTGCCTTTCAGTCCCACCCGGTGGTCGGTCGGCGCTGCCAGCACGGCGCGCACCCGATAGGCATAGCTGCCGTCCGGGCGCTGAACTGCATCGTGCGCCATATAGCGCAGGCGGGCGGTCACCGGCGCCATCGGGCTGGCATTGAGGTAGAGCCGCACCACCGAGTCCTGGTCCAGGGCAATGGCATCGGCCAGCGGCACCCAGGCCTCTACCTCGACGTCGCCCGGCGCGGCAATGCGCAAAATGCGCTCGCCCACCGTTACTGGCCGGCCAATCCACTCATTCGGGTCGTCAAACAAGGCCACGCCAGCCTGCGGGGCCAGCACCCGGGCCC
The DNA here is from genome assembly GCA_903948045.1 of uncultured beta proteobacterium. Classification (GTDB taxonomy): domain Bacteria; phylum Pseudomonadota; class Gammaproteobacteria; order Burkholderiales; family Burkholderiaceae_C; genus Rhodoferax. The sequence continues at coordinate 2,568 of CAJAXU010000395.1, forward strand.
GCGTGAGCTGGTCGCGCAGGTACTCCAGCTCGGTGCGTTTCTCTTCAATTTTGCCGGCCAGCGCCGACAACTGCGGCCGCACTTTGGCGTCGACCAGCGCCTGCTGCGAGGTCTGGCGGTAATCGGTGCGGGCAGTGGCCAGGGTCTGTGCCGCCACCTGAATGCGGCTTTGGATCAAGGCTTCGTCAAAGCCAAACAAGGCCTGGTCTTTTTTAACGGTCTGGTTGGGCTGCACATGAAAGATATCCACCACACCGTCAATCGGTGCCCGCACCACCATCGGGTGCGTTGGGACCAGTTCACCCGGCGCCAGAACCGTCATGTGCACCGGCACCGCCAGCACGCCCGCCAGCAGGGCCGCCCAAAGCAGCAGCGGGCGCTGCCACCAGCGTCGCACGGCATTGCCACGGGTGCCGAACAGACGGCCACGCCAGCGCTGCCAAAAACCCAAATCAGCCTGGTACAGAGGCGCAAAGGCGTGCCACCACGTGTCTACCCACTCGCGCAGCAGGGCCAGTTCTTCAGGGCTCCACGGCAGATCGCGCGCCAGCAGCAAGCCGCCGCCCTGCCGTGCGTCGGGCAGCGGCAGCCATAAAGCATGGGTGGGCCACCATTCGCCCCAGGCTTGGGACAACTCCGGTGGCAACTGGTCGGCGGTCAGAGCGTGCGCCGGTTCGGTGTTTTGCGCGAGCAGGTGCCGGCACAGCTGACGCAGCCACAGGGCGTAAGGCGCATTGGCCTCCACCTGCACCAAGCCAGACAGGGTGTACACCCCTGCGTCCCCCAGCCACAGCGCCGCCTGTCGGTAAGCGCCCAGGGCGTGGCTGTCATTGACCAACAAAAAGCCCAGCTCGCGCGCGCTCTTGGCCAGCCGGGCACGGCGCGACAGATCCAGCAGCGTGACCAGCAGCTGGGTTGGATCAGGGCCCGTGGCCCCGTGGTTTGGCGTCACGCAGGTTCCTGTTCAGCCGGCTGCGGCGTGGCCATCGGGGCCTTGCCCGGTGAAAGGCGCTCGGTCTGGCGTTCACTCTGGCGCTCTGCCAACCGGTCGGCCAGACGCTCCGCCGCCACCCGCTTGGCCTGCTGCTGGCGCATCAGCTCCAGCCACGGCGTGGAGCGCATGGCTGCCAGATTAATCTGCTCGCTCAAGCTGTTGCGCCCCACCGGCTTCTTGGCCTCGCCCACCGAGAACCGGAAGATCGAGCTGGCTTCGCGCCCCTCGTTGTCGGTGGCAATCACCTTGATCTGCATGTCACCGGTATAGCCAGCGGGCGGGTTCACCTGGAAGGTACCCGAGCGCGCGTCAAACTGGATCCACGACGGCATGTCTTGGCCGTCGCTCATCTTGGCCGCCAGAGAAACGGTGGCGTCAGCCTTGGTGTGCACAAAGGCGTCGGCCGGCAGAGCAAAACTGCCGGGCTTGTTGCCATCCACAAACTGGTCGGTAATGCCGCGGAATACCGACAGATTGGGGGTGGCAGCCTCCACCACCGTCACCTGGAAGCCCGATGAACTGGTCAGCACCTCGCCAATCGGGGCCGGCGGCGCAGCCGGCAGCGTCGTCGGCGCGCTGGTCTTGAGGGCCGAATCAAACGTTGGCACGGGCGTGGTCACTACGGTGGCTGGCGCCACGGTTGGTGTCGGGTCGGCCTTTGGCGGCACCACCACGGGAGCCACTGCTTCGGGCACCACGGGCTTGGGCCGGTCATCATCGGCGGTGGCCGGGGTGGGCACACCGGTGTTGTTGTCGGCGTTGAACACCTGGGCGCTGCTGCCGTCGTCAAACAGGGTGGCGGTGCCGCTGGCTGTGCTGCCACCGGTGTTGGTGACGCGCAGCGAGAAGGTCTCAGCACCCTCCAGCAGCGCGTCGTTCACCACGGCCACTCGCACCAGCAGGGTGGTACCGCCCGCCGGTATGCTGACTAGGCTGCCGGGCACATAGCTCTGCCAGGTGCTGCCATCAAAATACTGCAAGGCCGTTGCGCTGTCTACACCCACTGTGGCGGTGCCAGACGCCAGCGCCAGGCTGAGTTGCTGGCCAGGTTGGCCGGTGACGGTAAAGACGGCGAACGGCGACGATTCACTGAGCGAGATCTCGTTCACCGTGAGTGGCCGGTCGTCGGTCGGTTTACCCGCCGGGTCTGCACTGCCGTCAGGTAAAAAGACCGTGCCGGTGCCGTCGTCCTTGATGGTGGCGGTGCCCTTGAAGACCGCACCACCGGTGGTGGTGGCGTTCAGTGTGAAGGTCTCATTGTTGTCAGCAATGTTGTCTTCTACCAGCGGCGTGCGCACCAGCAGTTTGCCGTCGGTGGGCAGGGTGATGGGGCCCGTGCTCGGGGTCCAGGTCAGGCCGCCGTCGGTCGAGTAGGTCAGCTGGGTCGGGCCGGTGTTGCCAAAGTCGACACCATCGCGGGTAGCGGTACCCGACTCTGTGGCCAGGTTGACGATCTGGTTGGCAGCGCCCTGCAGGGTGAAGTAAGTATGCGGAGAGGCCTCATTCACCACCGGGCTGCTGATGGTGACCGGGCGGCTGTCATTCAGGTAGTTGATAAACACCGGAATACCCGGGTCGGTGAGCTTGCCCACCGTGGTGCTGCTGTCACCAAAACTGTTATCGGTGATGATGTAGTCCAGCCGCAGCACCGAGTCACCCGCCAGACTGATGGCCACACCATCTCCGCCCGCGGTCTTGCGGGTGAAGTCGTACCAACCCACCTGGGTAATGGCATTGCCGCTCAGGTCTTGCAGGGGTAGGCCCGCAGTCTGGTAGGCGTTGATCGCATCCTGATCAATCCACTTGTAGAACGCCATGAAGGTGTTGACCGTCTCGCCCGTGCGGGAGATGTCCACCGTAAAGCGCCATTGGTTACCTTCGCGGTTAGGGTCCACGTCGATGTTGTTAACGCCGGTGACGCCGGCTTTGATCTCAGCGCTGAAGCCCATTGGCGTCCAGGATGGTGCGAAATCAATCAGTGCGTCCAGCGCAGCGTCTTGCTGGGGCGTGAGCGCCAGGATGCTCACATCTTTGAGCTGGATCAGCGGGCTGGCAATCTGGAACGAGCTGGCGCTGGTCTCAGCCACCAGGTTCACAATCGACTTGATGGTGGGCAGTGCGTAGGGGTTGGCGTTGGCCTGCTCAAAATTGAGGTTGTTGATCCAGGCGTAGGTGGTAACGGCGTTTTGTTCGCCATCGCGTATGCCATCCAGGTTCAAGTCACCGTCCAGCTTGGCATCCACCCGCAGCCGGGCCTCGTTGGAGTCGGGCACACCGACCAAATTGGCCAGGTTGAGCACATAGGTGCGGTCCTTCAGGCCCTCGATGCCAAGCGCACGGCTGGCCAGCACGGCTTCGACGTTGGTCTGTATGCCGTCGATGTCAGTGTCAGATGACGGAACGATCGAGGTGTTGTTGAGATTGAGCGGGTCGGTGATGGTGTAGGCCACTGTGGCCTGGTTCGACCCCAATGCGCCGTCGCTCACGCCATAAGCAAAGGATTCACGCGTGGTGTCAATTTCCACCACAGAGGCGACCTGCGCGCCAGCTTCGCCAATCTCATTGGCGCCCGGGGCGTAACGCAGGCGGCCCAACTGGATCTCGGTGAAGGTGACCACGCGGGCTTGGGTCAAGGCCTGCCATTGCCCATCGGCCAATTGGTATTCCAACGTGCCAGTGGATTGCAGCGGGGTTACCAAAAAGGCGCGACCATCGTGTCGGTACTGGGTGCTGCCATCTTGCTTGATGAACAGGGTGCCGTGGGTTAGCTTGAGTTCCTTGAAGCCATCGGCGGCGGTGTAGGTGGCGTCGGTGCTGGCTTTGAGGTCGGCAAAGGGCGTGGCGTTGACGTTGGCGATGGTGAGGGGGTCACCGTTGCTATCAGAATCATTAGGGGCAATGATGTTGGCCGCAACAGTGCCGCTGGACGCGACAGTAAGGCTGTCATCAACGGCTGTCGGAGCGTCGTTGACGCCAGTGATGGTGACCACCACGTCCTTGGTCGTGCCGTCGGCTGCTTTGACGGTGAAGGTCTCGGTCTTGGTCTCGCCGGCCTTGAGGTATTGCACGCTGGCGTTGGGGACGGTGTAGCTCCACACGCC
>CAJAXU010000396.1 GCA_903948045.1 uncultured beta proteobacterium
CTACCAGACCATCGAGCACACGCTGCAGGCCATCGTCGAGATGTTCCCGCTGTTCTCGCGGGTGCGCATGAACCGCCAATGGGGTGGCATTGTCGATGTGTCGCCCGATGCCTGCCCCATCATCAGCCTGACGCCAGTGAAGGGGCTCTACATCAACTGCGGCTGGGGTACCGGCGGCTTCAAGGCCACGCCCGGTTCGGGCTGGGCCATGGCGCACACCGTGGCGCAAGACCGTCCGCACGCGCTCAATGCCGCTTTTTCGCTGGACCGCTTCTACACCGGTCACCTGATTGACGAGCATGGCGCCGCCGCCGTGGCGCACTGAACCGGAACACCCCATGCTACTGATTGAATGCCCGTATTGCGGTGTGCGCGCCGAAACCGAATTCGCCTATGGCGGCGAGGGCGGCATCGCCCGCCCGCTGCAGACCGAGACCCTGAGCGACGAACAGTGGGGTGACTATCTGTTCATGCGCAAGAACCCGAAGGGCCTGCACCATGAGCAGTGGCGCCACGCCAGTGGTTGTGGCCGCTGGTTCAACGCCCTGCGCGACACTGTCAGTTACCGCTTTGAGGCGGTCTGGAAAATCGGTGAGCCTGCCCCGGCCGCCCTGAAGACCAAGGAGTCCGCATGAGCGCCGGTAACCGCCGCCTGAGTTCGGGCGGACGTGTGCAACGCAACGCGCCCTTGCGCTTCAGCTTCAATGGCCGCAGCTTTGAGGGCCTGGCCGGTGACACGCTGGCCTCGGCCCTGCTGGCCAATGGCGTGTCGCTAGTGGCACGAAGCTGGAAATACCACCGCCCGCGCGGCATCCTGAGCGCCGGTGTCGAAGAGCCCAATGCGCTGGTACAGCTGTTTGACGGCGCCCGCACTGTGCCCAACGCCCGCATGACCGAGGTAGAACTGGTCAACGGCCTGAGCGCACAGTCCATTCACGCCAAGCCCAGCATCGAATTTGACCTGCGCAGCGTCAACGGCTGGTTTTCCCGTTTTCTGCCCGCTGGTTTTTATTACAAGACCTTCATGGCCTCGCAAAAAGCCTGGCACTTTTTTGAGCACCACATCCGCAAGGCCAGCGGCCTGGGCGAGTCGCCCCGCGAAGCCGACCCCGACCACTACGACAAGCGCTTTGCCTTTTGCGATGTGCTGGTGGCCGGCGGCGGCCTGGCCGGCCTGAGCGCTGCGCTGGCAGCTGCTGCATCGGGTGCTCGCGTGATCCTGGCTGACGAACAGGCCCAGCCCGGTGGCTGGCTGTTGTCCAGCGACGCCACTGTGGATGGCCAGCCGGCGGCGGCCTGGGCCGACGACGCGGTGCGCCGGCTGCGCGCCATGCCCGAGGTGATGGTGCTCAGCCGCACTACGGTGTTTGGCTACCAGGACCACAACCTGCTGACCCTGGCCGAGCGCCGCGGCGACCACCTTGAAGGTGGCGTGACACCGGTGCGCGAGCGGCTGTGGAAGGTCCGCGCCAAGCAGGTGGTGCTGGCCACTGGCGCCCATGAGCGCCCGCTGGTGTTTGCCAACAATGACCTGCCGGGCGTGATGCTGGCCTCGGCCGTGTCCAGCTACATCCGGCGCTATGCCGTGCTGCCGGGTCGGCAGGCGGTGGTGTTTACCAACAACGACAGCGCTTACGATGCGGCGCTGGCCCTGCACCAAGCGGGTGCTTCGGTGACCGTGGTGGATGCTCGGGCCGTGGCCGATGGCGCACTCAGCGAGCGAGCGCGCAGCCTAGGCCTGCCGATTTTGGCTGGCCATGTGGTGGTGGAAGCACGCGGTGGCAAGGCAGTGCGAGGTGTGCACATCCATCGGCTCGATGGCCAAGGCCAGCTCGAAGGTAGCGCCGCCACCCTGCCCTGCGACCTGCTGGCCATCTCGGGCGGCTTCAGCCCGGTGATCCACCTGCATTGCCAGTCCACCAGCAAGGTGGCCTGGAGCGATGCACTGGCCTGTTTTGTGCCGGGCCCTGCGATGCAGGCTCAGCGCTCTGCCGGCAACTGCCGCCAACCGATGAATCTAGCCGACTGCGCCCGGGACGGCACCGCCGCCGGCCTGGCGGCAGTGGCGGCGGCCGGTCTGGCCGCGTCGGCCGTGACGGCACCAGTCACGCCGGCGCTGGCCACTGGCGCCCTGCGCACCCTGTGGGAGGTGCCGCATCCCAAGCCGACCAGCCGCGCGCCCAAGAAGTTCGTCGATTTCCAGAATGACGTCGGTGCCAGCGACATCCATTTGGCGGTGCGTGAGGGCTTCGAGTCGATCGAGCACGTCAAGCGTTACACCGCCATGGGCTTTGGCACCGACCAGGGCAAGACCGGCAACATCAACGGCATGGGCATTGCGGCCCAGGTGCTGGGCCGCACCATCCCCGAGGTCGGCACCACCACCTTCCGGCCCAACTACACACCGGTCACCTTTGGCCTGGTGGCGGGACATGAGCTGGGCGATCTGTTTGACCCAATCCGCACCACCGCCATCCATGACTGGCACGTCAGCCAGGGCGCGCTGTTTGAGGACGTCGGGCAGTGGAAACGCCCCTGGTATTACCCGCAGGCTGGCGAAGACCTGCACGCCGCCGTGGCGCGCGAGGTGCTGGCAGTGCGCCGCAGTGTCGGCACCCTGGACGCCTCCACCCTGGGCAAGATCGACATCCAGGGGCCGGACGCTGCCGTGCTGCTGAACTGGCTGTACAGCAACGCCTGGTCCAAGCTGGAGGTGGGCAAATGCCGCTACGGCCTGATGCTGGACGAAAACGGCATGGTGTTTGATGACGGCGTGACCGTGCGGCTGGCTGAGAACCATTTCCTGATGCACACCACCACCGGTGGTGCAGCCCGGGTACTGGCCTGGATGGAGCGATGGCTGCAGACCGAGTGGCCGCACCTGCGGGTCTACCTGACAACCGTCACCGACCACTGGGCCACTACCGCCGTGGTCGGCAGCAAGGGGCGCGACGTGTTGCGCAAGCTCTGCACCGACATTGACTTTGACGACGCCGCCTTCCCCTTCATGTCATGGCGCGAGGGTACGGTGGCCGGAGTCAAGGCCCGCGTGATGCGCATCAGCTTTTCGGGCGAGCGCAGCTACGAGGTCAATGTGCCAGCCGCCGACGGCCTGCAGGTATGGGAAGCGATCCACGCCGCCGGTGCCGAGTACGGCATCACGCCGTACGGCACCGAGGCCATGCACGTGCTGCGCGCTGAAAAAGGCTACATCATCGTCGGGCAGGACACCGATGGCTCCATGACACCGATCGACCTCGGACTGGGCGCCATGGTGGCCAAGACCAAGGACTGCCTGGGCAAGCGCTCCCTGACGCGCTCCGATACCGTGCGGCCAGACCGTAAACAGCTGGTCGGCCTGCTGACCGACGACCCCCAGGTGGTGCTCAAGGAAGGCGCGCAGATCACCGACACGACCGACCTGTCGCAGCTGCCAGTGCCCATGATCGGCCATGTCACATCCAGCTACCTGAGCCCGACGCTGGGCCGCTCCATTGCGATGGCGGTGGTCAAAGGCGGCCACCAGCGCACCGGCCAAACGGTGCAGGTGGCGCTGAGCAACGGCAGCACGGTGCGGGCGACCATCGGTTCGACCGTGTTTTACGATCCCCAGTCGGAGCGCCAAAATGCCTAAGGTTCATCAACTGCCCCCCTTTGCAGCCACCAACAAAGCCTCGGCCCTGCAGGTAAATCAGCGCCACATGGCGGTGGTGAATCTGCGCGGCAACGCCCAGGATCCGGCGTTTTTGCAGGCCGTACAGCAGGCCCTGGGCCTGGCCCTGCCGGTGAAAGCCTGCAGCACATCGGCCCACGATGGTTTGCGCCTGGTCTGGGTCGGGCCGGACGACTGGTTTGTGATTGGTCAGCCGGGGCGGCAGGCGGCACTGGCAGCGGCTTTGCGCCTGGCCCTGGGTGAGCAACACGCCGCCGTGACCGATGTCAGCAGCGGTTATTTTGTGGTGAGCCTGGCCGGGCCCTCGGCACGCGAATTGCTTGCGCAAGGGTGCCCAATGGACTTTCACCCAAGCGCTTTTCATATGGACCAAGCCGCCAGTACCCATTTTCACAAGGTCGGCATCACCCTGTGGCGAACCGGTGATGCCGCCAATTTCGAGCTGCTCGTCCGACGCAGCTTTATCGACCATTTCTGGCAACTGGCCGTGGCCGGCTCGCGCGAGTTCGGCATCACCGCCGCAGTTGCGGCCTAGGTCTTCTATCCGTCACAATCTCATGCCCATCAAGGTCAACCCCAGCCCTGCCCCACTGCCATGAGTCAACCCTTTGTCCGATTCGACCATGTCGAGAAAAGCTACGACGGCAAGCAGCTCGTGGTGCGCGACCTCAACCTCGACATCGTCGAGGGCGAATTCCTCACCCTGCTGGGCCCCTCAGGCTCGGGCAAGACCACCACGCTGATGATGCTGGCCGGCTTTGAGACCGCCACCTCCGGCGAGATTTACCTCGACGGCCGCCCCATTAACGCGATTGCGCCC
>CAJAXU010000397.1 GCA_903948045.1 uncultured beta proteobacterium
CCTTGGCTTACCCTGACACAGACTTTCACTGTGCTGATGTCGCGCCTTCACGGGCGCACTCCCCCGCCCTGCGGGCTCCTCCTTGATGCCGCTGCGCCGCTCAACCCGTCACCACCTTGACGACCCTCGCGCGCGTGTACTTGAACTCCGCATTCAGGTATTCCGTCTAACCCAGCCAGGGAGGGGATGGTGTGCCTGCTGAAGCGAAGTCAAGGAGGAGGATGCGGCAGCCTGGCAGGCTGCTGCAGCCGGGGGACATGAGCGGAAGCAGGCACGCCAGCCCCGCCAACGCCAAAAACAAACGCAAAGGCAAAAAGCGCCAATCACCGATCCGACGGCGGCTCCCGCTCATCCAGCGGCACAAACGGCCCCTGCATGCGCTGCTTGAGGTAGCGCTCGCCCTGCTCGGACCGCGCCAGCCAGACCCACAGCCACAGGCCCAACAGCGGCGCACCCACCACCGCCAGCAACGTCAGCACCAGATTCATGCGGCCGGCTTCAGGGCTTGCGTCAGTGCCACCAGCTGGTCCAGCCGGGCGCGGGCGGCACCAGAGGCCAGCGCAGCCCGGGCTTGCGTCACGCCGACCTGCATGGTGGGTGCCACGTTGGCGGCGTAGAGCGCGGCGCCGGCATTGAGCACCACAATGTCGCGGGCCGGGCCCGGCTCGTTGTCCAGCACGGCCAGCAGCATGGCCTTGGACTGCTCGGGCGTGTCCACACGCAGGCCGCGGTTGCTGGCCATCACCATGCCGAAGTCTTCCGGGTGGATCTCGTACTCGGTGATTTCGCCGTCTTTCAACTCCCCCACCAGCGTGGCCGCACCCAGGCTGACCTCGTCCATGCCGTCCTTGCCGTACACCACCAGCGCATGCTGGGCGCCTAGGCGCTGCAGCGCCCGCACCTGGATGCCGACCAGGTCTGAATGGAACACGCCCATCAGAATGTTGGGCGCACTGGCCGGGTTGGTGAGCGGGCCCAGGATGTTGAAGATGGTGCGCACCCCGAGCTCGCGCCGGATCGGGGCCACGTTTTTCATCGCCGGGTGGTGGTTGGGCGCGAACATGAAGCCGACGCCGACCTCGTCAATACAGCGCGCAATCGCCTCCGGCGCCAGGTTGATGTGCACGCCCAGTGCCTCCATCACGTCGGCGCTGCCGCTCTTGCTGCTAACGCTGCGCCCGCCGTGCTTGCTGACCCGGGCGCCGGCCGCGGCGGCGACAAACATGGAACAGGTGGAGATATTGAAGGTGTGCGAGCCGTCGCCACCGGTGCCGACGATGTCGACCAGGTGCGTCGGATCGGCCACGTGCACCTTGGTCGAAAACTCGCGCATCACCTGGGCGGCAGCGGTGATCTCGCCAATGGTTTCCTTTTTGACACGCAGGCCGGTGATCAACGCCGCCATCATCACCGGCGACATCTCGCCGCTCATGATCAAGCGCATGATGTGCAGCATCTCGTCATGAAAAATCTCGCGGTGCTCGATGGTGCGCAGCAGGGCCTCTTGGGCGGTGATCTTGTTGCTTTGGGGCATGGTGGGTCTCGTCAGGGGGATGGGGAATGGGCCAGGGCCAGCTTCAGGCCAAAGCCAATGAACAGGGTGCCGGCCAGGCGCTCAAACCAGCGGATGCCGCCGCGCCAGCGCTGCAGCCGGGCGCCGGCCCAGGCGGCCAGCAGGGCGTAGCCCAGGTTCACCGGCAGGGCATTGAGGTTGAACAGCAGGCCCAGCAGCACAAAGGTCAGTGGCTTGTTGGCGGCATCGGCGCTGATGAACTGCGGCACAAAGGCCAAAAAAAACAGCGCCACCTTGGGGTTGAGGGCATTGGTCCAGAAGCCCTGCCACGCGATTTTTTTATAGTCAATTTGGCCCTCAGACCTTGTCGCAGCTGTATAGTTTGCTATTTTTTCAGTAGCATTTGCTAGAGTTCGAAATCCGAGCAGGGTCCAGCCCACGTACAGCAGGTAGGCCACGCCCAGCCACTTCAGCACGGTGAAGGCCGTGGCCGAACTGGCCAGCACCGCGCTCAGGCCCAAGCCGGCGGCCAGGATGTGCACAAAAATGCCGGCGGCCACACCCAGCGCCGCCACCATGCCGGCGCGCCGGCCAGCGCGCAGCGACTGGCTCACCACAAACAGCACATCCGGCCCGGGTGTCAGGTTGAGCAGCAGCCCGGCCACGATGAACAGCCCCAGGTGCTCGACGCCGCTCATGGCCACAAACGGTCAGGACGAGAAAAAATGGCCCATCACCGCCAGCGCCCGGTCAACGCCGGCCTCATCCACATCCAGATGGGTGACGAAGCGCAGCCGGTACAGGCCGGTGGCCAGCACGCCATGGCGGGCCAGCTCGGGAATCAAATCGGCAGCGCGCTCGCGCGCCGGGCCTTCCAGATCGACAAACACGATGTTGGTTTGCGGTGGCTCCACCACCACCCCCGGCAGCCGGCTCAGGCCAGCGGCCAGCCGTTGCGCCAGCGCATGGTCATCGGCCAGCCGTTGCACCTGGTTCACCAGCGCGTAGTCGGCGGCGGCCGCCAGCAGGCCGGACTGGCGCATGCCGCCGCCGGCCATCTTGCGGATGCGGTGTGCGCGCGCAATCAGCTCGCGGCTGCCGCACAGGGCCGAGCCGACCGGCGCACCCAGCCCCTTGCTGAAGCAGACCGAGACGCTGTCAAAACACTCGGCAATGCGGCGGGCCTCCTGGTAGGGGTCGGTGCCCAGCGCCGCGGCCTGCGCTACCGCCGCATTGAACAGGCGGGCGCCGTCCAGATGGCGCGCAAGGCCGTGCTGCCGCGCCAGGTCGGTGGCCTGCTGCAGGTAGTCCATCGGCAGCAGCTTGCCGCCAAACGTGTTTTCCAGCGCCAGCAGCCGGGTACGGGCAAAGTGGGCGTCATCGGGCTTGATGGCGGCCGCAATCTCGTCCAGCGCCAGGGTGCCATCGGGCTGGTGGTTGAGCGGCTGCGGCTGCACGCTGCCGAACACCGCCGCGCCACCACCCTCCCAGCGGTAGCAGTGCGCCATCTGGCC
>CAJAXU010000398.1 GCA_903948045.1 uncultured beta proteobacterium
AAGACAGACCCCGCCTATGCCAATTTGCTGATGCGCAACAAGGCGCCCAGTGCCCAGTTCCCCTTTGGCACCGATGAGCTGGGCCGCGATCTGCTGGCGCGGCTGATGGCGGGTGGCAAAGTCTCCATTGCCGTCGGCTTGACGGCCATGTCCATCTCGCTGCTGATGGGGACCGTCATTGGCGTCAGCTCGGGCTTCTTCAAGCGTCTGGACGGCCCACTCATGCGCCTGACCGACCTCTTTCTGGCGCTACCCCTGTTACCCCTGCTGCTGGTGATGGTGATGTTGTTTCGGGAGCCGCTGGCGCTTCGCCTGGGGCCAGAGGCCGGCATCTTCTTGCTGATGGTGATTTCGATCGGGGCGACCTCATGGATGCAGACTGCTCGCATTGTGCGCGGCGAAGTGCTGGCCCTGAAGGAGCGTGAGTTTGTGCTGGCAGCCCGCTCCATAGGTGCGCCGTCCATACGTATGATTCTGCGCCACATACTGCCCAACACGCTCAGCCCCATCATGGTGGCAGCGGCACTGGGCATCGCAAGCGCGATCATTGTGGAAAGCGCCCTCTCCTTCCTGGGTCTGGGTTTTCCGCCTGATTTCCCCACCTGGGGCCGGCTGCTGTTTGACGCGGTGGACCACCTGCAGGACTACCCCAACCGGGTGATGCTGCCGGGTATCGCCATCTCGCTCACCGTGCTGTCGGTGAACTACATCGGCGACGGTCTGCGCGACGCGCTCGACCCCCGGATCCGCGGCCGCTAAGCCCTATACCAGTGCCAGGCGGGTACGCACAGTGCCCGCCTTGTCGTGGCGCACCACCACCTCCACGCTGCCGCCCGAAGGCGCCCGCACCACCCACTTGAGCTTGGCGCGGTCGCCCATGGGTGTGGTGTCTGTCCAAAAGCTGACCAGCGTGGGCTTGTAGGCACGGCCTTCCAGCTCCCCCGCAAACGTGCGCAGATTACCAGTGACCAACTCGGCGCCTGGCGGCAGAGTGATCTCGCCAATCAGCCCGCGCGTCTGCTTGCGCTGCAACGCCCGCTTGGACACATAAGACGGCAGATGACCGGTGTTTTGCACTCCCACCTCAATGCGGTAGGTGTCTGGCCCCAGTTTTTCGCACACCGCATGCACAAGTTCCAGCCGGGGGGATGTGAGCGCGTTCCAGATTAGCCAGTCGGGGAAACGCGCAATTTCTTTCTCCAGCAGGTGCGGCGGCGGGTTGCGGAAGGCGTAAATCTTGTCCCAGCCGCCAATCTCCACCGGCCCGAGCTGCGGGTGCTCAAAAGCGTACCAATCCACAAAGCCCTTGCCCTGCAGCGCGGTGTCAGACCAGGCCAGCAGCTTGAGGTCGTCGGACACCGGGTGCTCGCGGAACCAGTCAATGTACTTGTAGTCAGTAATGCCGGCCTCGCGCATCGGGCACCAGATCTCCACCGTCCATTTGTACAGCCCCAAGTGGTCATAAATCCAGTCAAAGCCGCCGGTGGTGACCTCTTTGGGGTGGTAGCGAAACTCCTCGTAGGTGCTGATGGCCGGGTAGCCGGTCAGCTCGGTGCCCTTGGCGCCCTGCGCCTTGAACACCCACAGGTCTTCGGCCGCCATGTCCACATCGGGGTGGCCGGAAAACGGCCGCAGCAGCACGCCGCTCCAGGTGTGAAAGGTCACGCCGCCAGTGATGTTGCCGTGCCGCGTGATGAAGTCCACCACCGTACGCACCTCGGGCTCTGAGGTGGGGTACGGGCCCGCACCCAGCTGCTCGAACTCCTGGCGCCACTGCGCCGGAAAATTGCGGTTCAGGTCCAAACCCTCGATGTCGTGGTTGACCTTGGGGCTGAAGGTATCCTCGTCGCGCAGCAGCCCCTCAGGCAGGATGCGGTAATAGGTGCCTCCCACCTCGGTCGGCTCGCGCGCCACCATCAGGCGCGGCTGCTCGGGGTGGCACTTCCAGTTGCCGTTGGCGTCCGGAATGCGCATCGACAGAATGCGACCGTCGCCATCCACATCGCCAGTGTCCAGGCCCTCGACTGGCTCCTCATCGTAGGGGTAAGGCCGGGTCGATGAGCGGATGATCTTGGGCGGGTCTTGCATGGCGAACTCGGCGCCGTCCGGGTTCATGCGCGGGCAGATGTAAAACGCCCGTGTGTCCAAGCAGCGCGTCACCGTCTCGCGCTGGCCGTAGTCGCGTGTCAGGGTGTCAATCAGGTACAGGGCGGCAGCGCCACCGGCGAGCTCGCTGGCGTGGATGTTGGCGTCCACCCAATAGGCCGGCTTGTCGGCGGCCGGGCCGCTGGCCTGGTTGGTCACGGTCAGCACCCAGATGTCGCGCCCCTCGTGGCTCTTGCCAGCGCTCTCCATCGAAAGCAGCTGAGGGTACTGGCGCACCAGCTCGTGCAGGATGGCTGAGAACTCGTCGTAGCGGTAATAGCGGTCGTAGGCGATGGGCATGATAGGGTGCCGCACAGGCGGCTGTTACGGAGGAGACCCGAGAGCATACCCTGAGGCAGGCAGGCCCGAGATGTGATTGAATCGAGGCTTGCCATCGGTACACCCAACCCCACGGAGCCCCCTCATGGACAGCGATACCCCCAGCACCGCCACCCTGGACTGCCTGCGCCAGCTGATCGGTTTTGACACCACCAGCCGCAACTCCAACCTGGCCCTGATCGACTGGGCCGGCGCCCTGCTGGAGGGCCATGGCGCCAAGTTGCGCCGCGCCTACAACACCGACCGCACCAAGGCCAACCTGTTCGCCACCTTTGGCGAGGGGCCAGGCGGCATCGTGTTGTCGGGCCACACCGACGTGGTGCCCACCAACGGCCAGCCCTGGACCTCGGACCCGTTCAAAGCCGAGGTGCGCGACGGCCGCCTGTACGGCCGCGGTGCCTGCGACATGAAGGGCTTTATTGGCGTGGTGCTGGGCCATGCCGCGCAGTTTGCCGCAGCGCCGCTGCGCACCCCCATTCACATTGCGCTGAGCTACGACGAAGAGGTGGGCTGCCTGGGTATCCCGGTGCTGCTGGACGAGCTGGCCATTGCCGGCATTAAGCCGGACGGCTGCGTGGTGGGCGAACCCACCGACATGCAAGTGGTGACAGCCCACAAAGGTGGCCGCGTCTACCGCTGCAAGGTGCACGGCCGCGCTGCGCACTCGTCGCTGACACCACAGGGCCTGAACGCCATCGAATACGCAGCGCGGGTGATCACCTTCATCCAGGACCTGGCCTGGCGCGAAGAAGATCAAGGCCTGCGCGTGGACGGTTTTGGCGTGCCCTACACCACCATCTCCACCAACATCATCAACGGCGGCAACGGCCGCAACATCATCCCGGCCGAGTGCGAATTTTTCTTTGACTACCGCTACGTGCCGGGTGTGGAAGCCGACAGCTTCATCAACACCATCCGCGCGTACGTGGCCGAGCATGTCGAGCCCCGCATGAAGGCCCGCTTTCCTGATGCTGGCGTGACACTGGAGCGCATGAGCGATGTGCCCGCGCTCGACGCCAAAGAGCAGGACAGCATCACCGTGCTGGCCAAATCACTGCTGCGTCCGCACGCGTCGGCCAAGGTGTCGTATGGCACCGAGGGCGGCTTTTTTCAGCGCTCGGGCACCCCCACCATCATCTGCGGCCCCGGCAGCATCGAGCAGGCACACAAGGCCGACGAGTATGTGGACCTGTCGCAACTGCAGCAGTGCGAACAATTCATGGACAAGCTGGTGCAGAGGCTGAGCACGAACACGCCGCGGTGTAAGCCAGGCCCCCCACCAGGCCGCAGCAGACGGCCGGGGCTGCGCCACGCGAAGAGCTGAGGGAGGAGATATGCGCAAAGTGAACGGTCGTTTGGCGCTGCTGCTGTTTTGCATCAGCCTGCTGTTGCTGGCTTGCCAGCCCAACTATTCAGCCACCAAAGCTGCCCGGCAGATTGAGACCACCCTCAGCAGCGACGGCAAACTGCTGGCCGTGTTGCTCGATCGGCGGGAGGAGTCACCGAGCCTGCTGATCAAATGGCTGGACCGGGACGAGCCCTGGCTCTCGGTGCCGGCACCCAAATACACCAGCAGCATTCGCTTTGGCCTGAGCGGCTATGGTTTATTGCTGACCCACGCCCAACCCGGCCCGCCAGGCGCATCGCAGCTCAGCCGTTGGGATGCCAGCCGCCCGGACCAGCCTTCAGAGATTCTGTATCAGGGGTCGCAGGTGAAGTCTCCGGTGGAGGTGAGTCCCGGCAAATATCTGGTCACGGCGTGCAAATATGCCGCTGACGACGACCGCTGCACTGGGCGTGCTTTTATTGGCGTGGTGTGGACCTTGATCCGCAACGGCGAGGCACTGCCAATGGAGGAAACCAGTCCGCGCAGCTTTCACTATCAGCCGAATGTGACCGAAGGAGGCTTCTACTGGATGACGGGTGGCTAGTATGCGTTCCCCAAGTCCGTCGAACCGGAAATCCACGCCTTCGCATTACCCGGTGGAAGCAAACCCGTACCGGACCCGAGGCGGTTTGACAAGTCCTCGCATTCGATTGCCTGTGATTGCAAGACCCAGCGGTGTTTGATGACTTATCTGACCGATGAACGCACCAATCAAACAACCTTTGTCTGGGGTATCCGGGTCTTTGATGGTGCAAACCGATGTGAGCTGACTGATGTGAAGGGCTACCTGGATGAGGTGACCGTGACGCCGGATGGGCGAGCGGCGGTGATACCCCAGGCCCGTTCGAGCTCTGAACCGCGCCACGTTGTCGTTTTGCGTTTCCAGCCCGGGCAATGCGAACCCACGGACATCCAGCGCTTGTACTTTGAGCCGACCGGTGCCGAGGGCCGGCGGGGGCGGTGACCGTGGTGGGCATCGGGCCTGAGGTCCTCGGCCTCAGCGGCCAAGGCATTGCCAAATGGATCATTCATGAAGCGCGAGACGTTTTTTGCCTCATCAATGAGTCACGTGTTGCCTGCCTTTCGCCGCGAAACAGGGACGACGCCTGTGCCAGGTTGCACCGGTGGCGACTGGTCGTCTAATTCGCTTGCCTTGGGCCACGGCACTGGGCGACCGCGCAACTCGGCCAGGGCTTCATCCCGGGTCAAGCCGTCGTCCACTGCTTTGCCAACCCAGCGGCTCAAGTCCAGTGCCACCGTTTTTTCCAGCGCCAGGTGGTTGCCCTTTAGGCGAATTTGCAGTTTGCTCCCCGCCTTGAGGCCGAGCGCATCACGGGCTTCTTTGGGAATCATGATTTGCCCCGCTCTGCCAGATTGACGGCTCGGTAAAGTTGCCCGCACCGGACGGTCGTCATACTGGAACCGCCCGCGTGGGCTTGGAGACTTTTTGGGCTTTGGCACTCAATTTTTTCAAGAACCTTTTTTCATCAAACTCGCCCCAGGCGGCTTCATCATCCTCAAGGCCCGACCAATCGGCATCGATTGCGCTTGCTTGAGGTCGTGCAGGCGGCGAGTCGTCGAGCCAAGTCTTGCGGCAGGCGCGGGATGTTTTGCTGGGTTGGTTTCATCGCGCAGCATGGGTATGGCTGATTCAAGCACAAAGCGCAACGTGGACAAAGCGTGCATTCAACCCGCCAGCGCCTCAATCACAGCAGTCGGGTTATGGTCAATCACATTGAGCAGAACCAGCGCAGGTCCGTGCGGCACGCGGTCGCCGCGCTCCCAGTGGCGCAATGTTGCGGTGGAGAACCCAAAACGGGCGGCAAATTGCTCTTGCGTCATGCTGACCTTGGCACGCAGGGCCTTAACGTCCACCGATCGGGGGCGGTGCATGCGCGTCTGCGGTGAACGACCTTTCGCATGGTCGATGGCCTCGAGCAAGCCACGTTTGATGCTATCGAATTCGGTACTCATTGAGGTTAGCCCTTCCATATTTGAACCAGTAACTTGACCAGACCTGCCAAATCGTTGCGTTCTGCCTTGGACAAATTTGCCTGATCGCCCTTGGCAAACAAAGTCAGCAAGTACAGGGGCATCGCCTCATCGCGAAAATAGTAAATGACCCGAACGCCGCCACTTTTGCCCTGACCACCACGACCCCACCGAATTTTCCGCACGCCGCCAGTGCCCTCCATCAGGTCCCCAGCTTTCGGGTGATCAGCCAAGTAGCGGATGATGTCCTGGCGCTCCGCTTGCGTTAGCAACTTGTCGGCAGCACGCATGAATTCAGGCAACTCAGCAATGGTTAGCATTGGTACGATTGTAATCCAATGGGACGGCTGGCCTGCCTGAGTATGCAAGTAGTCCGTACACTCGCCTAAACCGATGGGCCAGCCAGAGCGAATCAGTATCAAAAGTGCCTCCAGCCCTTATAAAATAAGGGCCTAAAGCTACTATTTCCATAGCAAACCATGCCCCACCCTGCCCTTGCCTCACCCGGCCTCGTCCTGCAAAGGGTCACCCCCCCGATGCGCCTGACAGATTTCAAGCTGATCGCGTTTGACATGGATTCGACGCTAATCAACATCGAGTGCGTGGACGAGATTGCCGACGCCGTAGGGCGCAAGGCCGAGGTGGCAGCCATCACCGAAGCCGCCATGCGCGGCGAGATTGCTGACTACAAAGACAGCCTGCGCCAACGCGTGGCGCTGCTCAAGGGCGTCAGCGTCGACAGCATGGCGCAGGTTTTTACAGAGCGGCTGCGCCTGAACCCAGGTGCTGCTGAACTGGTGGCCGCCTGCAAGCAGGCTGGTCTGAAGGTGCTGCTGGTGTCGGGTGGCTTCACCTACTTTACCGACCGGGTGCGCGACCTTCTGGGCATTGACTACACCCGCTCCAACGTGCTGGAGCTGGCCGACGACCGGCTGACGGGCCGCATGGTGGACCAGCCCTGGGGCGACATTTGTGACGGCGAAGAAAAGCGGCGCATGCTGCTGCAGACCTGCGCGACATTGGGGTGTACGCCGGGTCAGGCCATTGCCGTAGGCGACGGCGCCAACGATTTGCCCATGATGACTGAGGCCGGCCTGTCGGTGGCCTACCACGCCAAACCCCGGGTGCGCGAGCAGGCGATGGTGGCCATCAACACCGGTGGGCTGGACCGGCTGCTGACGGTGTTTGACGCGCCATAGGGCCGCGCGCGGGCATATCGATATAAGACAAATGTCGTTTCCGCTTGCTGCGCTATCGCCTACGATGAATTTTTTTGAAAGCGAAACACCATGCGTCTCGAAACCATTGCCGTGCACGGCGGCTACACCCCCGACCCCACCACAAAAGCGGTGGCAGTACCGA
>CAJAXU010000399.1 GCA_903948045.1 uncultured beta proteobacterium
CCAGGCCCGGGACCACGGCCGTGCCGCCACGCTCAAATTCCACCAGGCGGCTGTAGATCGGCGACAGGGCGTCAAACGAGGTGCCGGTGGTGTTGATGCTGGGCGAGAAGTTTTCAGGGCTGCCTTCCGAGCAGTACACCAGGGTTTTGGCCGAGGCAGGTGCCAATGCCATCAGGGCCGGCAGTGCCAGGGCGCACAGCAGGGCGCTCTTGCTGGGCCGCATGCGGCCGGCGAGCTTGGGGGATTGCATCATCGTGAAGACTCCTCTGGGGTTAATGCTGCGGCGCAGCGGGTTGGACAAATTGTTCGGCCAGGTGGCAGGCCAGTTGGCGCCCGGCCAGTTCGCGCAGGGCTGGCCGCTCAGCACGGCAGCGCTCGGTGGCGTGCGGGCATCGGGTGGAAAACACACAGCCCGGTGGCGGGTTCAGGGGTGAGGGCAGTTCGCCTTTGAGCACGGTGCGCGGCACAGCCGCACCACTGCCGACCAGACCAGGCGTGGCGCCCAGCAGGGCCCGGGTGTAGGGGTGCAGCGGCTGGGCAAAAATGCGGCCCTTGTCGCCCTGTTCCACGGTCTGACCCAGGTACATCACCAGCACATCGTGGGCGATGTGACGCACCACGCCGAGGTCGTGCGAGATAAACAGGTAGGCCAGGCCAAGTTCGGCTTGCAGGTCGGCCAGCAGGTTGAGCACCTGGGCCTGGATGGACACGTCGAGTGCGGAGACAGGCTCGTCGGCCACAACCAGTTTAGGCTTGAGCATCAGCGCACGGGCGATGGCGATGCGCTGGCGCTGGCCGCCCGAAAACATATGCGGGTAGCGGTCATAGTGTTCGGGTCGCAAGCCCACCAGGGCCAACATGGCGCGCGCCTGTTGCGCGCGCTCCGGGGCCTCAAGTCGGGTATTGATCTCCAGCGGCCCTTCCAGAATGGCACCAATCTTTTTGCGCGGGTTGAGTGAGCCGTAAGGGTTCTGGAACACCAGCTGCACCGCCTGGCGCAGTTCGCGTCGTTGCTGTGGCGCGGCACAGAGCACGTCCACACCGCCCAGGGCCAGTCGACCACTCGTCGGCGCTTCAATCAAGGCGACCATGCGCGCCAAGGTCGATTTGCCACAGCCCGACTCCCCCACTACGGCCAGCGTACGGCCAGGCTGTACTGAAAAAGACACGCCCGCCACCGCCTGCAACTGGTCCGGCTGGCGGAACAGGCCGCGGCTAATGCGGTAAACCTGGCGCAAGTCATGCGCCTCAACCACAGCGGTCATGGGAGTGCTCTCGCGGTGGCTTGTTGGGTCATGGTCAAGGGGTGGTGGCAGCGTACTGTCGCTTGTAGGCCATTGACGAGGCCCGGGCGTTGGCTGCTGCAGTCGTCGCTGGCGTAGCTGCAGCGGGGCGCAAACAGGCAGCCTGTGGGCCTGTCATGCATGCCCGGCACCATGCCAGGAATCGTCGCCAGCCGGGCGCTGCCTTCGCTGCGCTCGGGCAGGGCCGCCATCAGGGCTTCGGTGTAGGGGTGGCGCGGTCGCTGGAACAGCGCCTGGGCTGGCTGCTGCTCCATGATCTGGCCGGCGTACATCACGGCCACGCGCTGCGCCATGTCTGACACGACGCCCATGTTGTGGGTGATCAGCACCAGCGCCATGCCGCGTTCGCGTTGCAGGCTGCGTAGCAGATCGAGGATTTGCGCCTGGATGGTGACGTCAAGCGCCGTGGTGGGTTCATCAGCGATCAGCAACTTGGGGTTGCAGGCGATGGCCATGGCGATCATGACCCGCTGGTTCATGCCACCTGACAACTGGTGCGGGTAGGCCTTTAGGCGAGTCTCCGGGTCCGAAATACCCACCTGCTCCAGCAGCTCGATGGAGCGGCGCTTGGCCGCCTTGCTGTCCATGCCGAGGTGGATTCTGAGGGTCTCGGCCAATTGAAATCCGACCGAAAAACAGGGATTCAGGCTGGTGGTCGGTTCCTGAAAAATCATGGCCACGTCTTTGCCGGTGAGGCGGCTGCGCTCCCGCGTGGACAGGCCCAGCAGGTCGTGGCCATCAAAGCGCATCTTGCTGGCCGTGACGCGCCCGGGGTAAGGCACCAGGCCCATCAGCGCCATCATGGTCACGCTCTTGCCCGAGCCTGACTCGCCGACGATACCCAGCACATCCCCAGCATCCAGCGACAGGCTGACGCCCTCCACGGCATGCATCACGCTGCTTCGCGAGGGGAACTCTACGGACAGATTTTCGATTTCGAGCAGGGCCATGGCGGTCTTGTTGGCGTTTGAGTCAGCGTTTGAGTTTGGGGTCGAACGCGTCACGCAGACCGTCGCCAAGCAGGTTGAAAGCCAGCACCGTGATCAAAATTGCCAGCCCGGGGAAGGTGACCACCCACCAGGCGCGCATCACGAATTCACGGGCGTCGGCCAGCATGGTGCCCCATTCGGGCGACGGCGGTTGAGCACCCAGCCCCAGGAAACCCAGCGCCGCGGCGTCCAGGATCGCGGTTGAAATACCAAGCGAGGCCTGCACGATCAGAGGCGCCATGCAGTTGGGCAGCACCTCATTGAACATCAGGCGCAGGTGCCCGGCGCCACTCATGCGGGCGGCGGTCACGTAGTCTCGGGACATTTCAGAGATCACGGCAGCTCGGGTGATGCGCACATAGTGGGGCAGCACCACGATGGCCACCGCCAGCATGGCGTTCATTAACCCGGGCCCAAGGATGGCCACGATCACAATGGCCAACAGCAGGCTGGGCAGGGTCAGGATGATGTCCATCAGCCGCATCACGGCAATCTCAAACACGCCGCGAAAATAACCGGCGGCCATCCCCAGCACCGTACCCACCACCACCGACAGCGCCACCACCGCCAGCCCAATCACCAGCGAAAGTCGGGCGCCATAGATCAGGCGGGACAAGATGTCGCGGCCAATTGCATCGGTACCCAGGGGGTAGCTGATAGAGCCTCCAGCCTGCCAGAACGGCGGCTTGAGAAAGACGGTGTTGTTGGTCAGCTCGGGCGCGTGCGGTGCCAGTAGCGGTGCAAAAACGGCGGTCAGCAGCACTAGCAGCACGATGACCAAGCCCGCCAACGCGCCGCGATTAGCACTGAAATAGCCCCAGAACTCGCGCATCGGCTGGGCGGGCGCCGCTGGGGAGACGGTGGCGGCGATGGTGTTGCTCATGACTGGTGCCTGATGCGCGGGTTGATGATGCCGTAGGTCAGATCCACCAGCAGGTTGACCAGCATCACAACGACGCCCAGCAGCAGCATGCCACCCTGCAGCACCGGGTAATCGCGCCGGCTGATGGCCTCGATCAACCATTTGCCCACGCCCGGCCAGGAAAAAATGGTCTCAGTCAGGATCGCGCCCGTAAACAGCACCCCGACCTGCAGGCCGATCACGGTCACCACCGGAATCAGCGCATTGCGCAGCGCATGCAGTGACACCACGCGCAAATTAGACAGGCCTTTGGCGCGGGCGGTGCGGATGTAGTCCTCACCCAGCACCTCCAGCATGGCGGAGCGGGTCATGCGTGCAATCACCGCCAGAGGGTGGGTGCCCAGCACGATCGTCGGCAAGATCAGGTGCGCCACGGTCGACCAGAAGGCGCCCTTGTCTTTGGACAGCAGCGAGTCGATCAGCATAAAGCCAGTGGTCGGCTCGATAAAGTATTTGACGTCTAGCCGGCCCGACACCGGTGTGAGATCCAGCCCTACCGAAAACAGCAGGATCAGCAGCAGCCCCCACCAGAAAATGGGCATCGAGTAGCCGGTGAGCGCGACGCCCATCACCCCATGGTCCAAAATGGAATTGCGTTTGACCGCCGCCAGGATGCCTGCCGGAATGCCCAGCAGCAGGCCAAACACCATGGCGCAAAGAGCCAGCTCGATGGTGGCAGGAAAAAGCGCCAAAAACTCGTTGAGCACCGGCTCATGGGTGATGATCGATTTGCCCAGGTCGCCCTGCAGTACGCGGCCGATGTAGATGCCATATTGCACCAACACCGGCTGGTCCAGCCCATAGGCCTTGAGCAGCGCCGCGTGGCGCACCGGGTCAATGCCGCGTTCACCCGCCAGCGTCTCAATCGGGTCGCCCGGGACCATGCGAATCAGAAAAAAGGCCAGCAGCGTCATCCCGAGAAATGTCGGGATGATCAGGCTCAGGCGGGTGAGGAGGAAACGTAACAAGGGGGTGATCTAGGAGAGGTGGGGCATTCTACTCAGGTCCGCCGCTCAGTCACTGACCTGAAGAATGTGGTCAGTCATACCGGTCAGTTCCCAGCGCACCAGCGGCCAGGGGATGATGCCTGCGGCGCCCACATCCGCGAAAAAGTCGGCAAGTGCAAAGGTGTCGCCGCGCTGGCTGGCATAGTCAGCCAATAGTTGCTCGACCAGCGCCTTGCCAGTGATGTAACTGCTGCCATAGCCGGGTTGGCGCAGGTACAGGTGCTGCTCGAATTGCAGCAGGGGCAGGTCGGCCCGCATCCAGCCGCGCGGGGTATTGGCCACCTGGAAATCCATCGCCTGCTGCAGCGTGAATTCATTGGCGTGCAGGTACAGCGAGGCCAGGCCGCGTGCCGCCCGTTGTGCCAGCAGGATCCACACCACTTCGCGCGAGCGCGGGTTGTCGTCGTACAGGCCGGCGTGCATCATCATCTCCTCCATGGCCGTGGCGAGGCCCTCAGCCCGGCTGTCGAAGATGTTGTAGAGCAGGGCGCCGCGACGCACCGGGCTGGGGTGCGGAGCTTCGCGCATTTGCGCCAGCTCGAACCAGTGGTACCAGTGGCACCACAGCGCCATGGGCTCGTGCTGACGGGCGATGGCAAAAAAATGGCGGCTCTCTTCTGGGAAATAGCGCCCAACATGCGCACTCAGGGCTGGCGCCATGTAGTCTTGCACGTGCAGGATTTGCTTGTCGCGCAAAAAGGCCATGTACTTGGCCACGCTCTGGGCTGCCCGGCGCTCGTAGTCCTCCGGGCTGTTGATCACCACCAGCGGCGGCAAGTGGCGGTTGCGGTGCTCTTCCAGCCTGAGCGATGCCTGGGCCCGGGCCAATTCGCGCTGCAGCAGGGCCACCTCCTCGTCCCAGGACATAGGTACCAAATGGACATGGCGCTGGCTCCAGCTGTAGGCTTCCTGGCCCAGGCCAGACGGCCCGGTTTTGCCAGCACCTTGCAGCGTCAGCCAGTCAGCGAACGCCAGCGTCGCGTCCCGCGCCTGCCCGATGGCTGTCTGGAGCTCTGTCATTGCGGGTGCCGTTCTTGCGGCCAGCGCGTCCAGGTCGCCGAGCTGGTTGCGGAACACATAGACGCCACCCAGCCACAGGTCTTTGGCATTACCCGTCAGGTTGTCGCGCGCCTGGGTTAATAGAGGCGGGATGGTGCGCAGCGCTGCCGTGAGTCGTGCCGCGTCGGCGAGGCTCAGCGGAAAGGCATAGGTCCAGAGCTCAACCAAGGCATGGTGGCAGGGGCCCTCATGGTCGGGGGTGTCGCTTTGCTCGCTCCAGATGGATCGGTAGAAAGCTGGGTCGCGGGCCCAGGGTTGCAGCATTCGCAGGTTGAAATCGAGCCCGTTCATTTCGGCGCGCAGCAGCCAGTGGTCGACTTGTTGCGCGACCGGCCAGGTGGTGGGGTTCAGTGCGGCCAGTCGCTGTTGGAAAGCCGGCAACCTGTTCTGTTTGTCTTGCAGGGCGGGCGCACGGTAGTCCGGCACGCCGTCGCTCAACAGGGGTGCCGCCTCGAAGGCGCGCCAATCTGCAAACAGGTCTAGCAATTGGGCATTCATGGAGAGTCCTTGGTCGAACGGGCAGCACACAAAAAGCCAGGGCGGGTCTGGCCGCAATAGCAAAAAAGGCCGGCTTTCGCCGGCCTTTCTACGTAGCAGCAGGGCTGCTTACTTGAGGTGCTTACCGATCAGGCCAGCCATCTCAAACATGGAGACCTGCACCTTGCCGAACACTTCTTTCAGCTTGGCGTCGGCGTTGATCATGCGCTTGTTCACGGCGTCTTGCAACTTGTGCTTTTTGATGTAAGTCCACAGCTTGCTGACCACCTCCGTACGCGGCAGCGGGCTAGCGCCAACCACAGCGGCGAGGTGCGCACTGGGGGTCAGGGCCTTCATGAAGGCGGCGTTGGCCACACGCTTTTTAGCAGGGGCGGCTTTTTTGGCAGGCGCTGCCTTTTTGGCGGGTGCTTTGGCCGGTGCAGCCTTGGCGGCTACTTTTTTGGCCGGGGCAGCTTTCTTGGCTGGAGCGGCTTTGGTGGCTGGAGCGGCTTTGGTGGCCGGGGCTGCCTTCTTGGCGGGAGCAGCTTTCTTGGCTGGGGCTTTCTTTGCAGTTGCCATGATGTATGTACCTTCTAGAAGTTGATGAGTCACCAGAAAAAAATCCGCTTCTTTGCTGGCAGACCGCATGCTACTGGAGAAAGCAGGTGTTTCATAGGGAAATATCCCTTTTTCACTGGAGAGAGTTGCTTTTTTCTGCCGTTTTCGCTGTGATGGCGCCAGTGCGCGTCGGCAAAGTCGCCAGCAACACGCCAAGCAGGGCGATTGCCAAGGCCAGCAACTGCAGGCCGCCCAGGGTCTCACCCAGCACCAGCACCCCGACCAGTGCCGCCGAAATCGGCAGCATCACCGTGAAAACCCCGGCTTTGGCGGCGGGCACGGTTTGCAAACCGGTCATCCACAGCCAGACCGTGCCCACGCTGGCGGCCAGTCCATAAAACAGCACCAGTGCCCAGGTGGACCACGACACCGCACCGAAGTCGAAGCGCAGGGCCAAGTAAATGCCGACGGGCGTGCTTAACGCCAGGCCCCACAGATTGATCAACGCCGTGATCCGCTTCGGGCTCAGGACGCCAATGAGCTTCTTGCCGATCACCGCATAAGCGGCTTCGCACAGCACGGCACCGAACACCAGCAGGTTGCCCCAGAACCGTTTGTTTTGAAGAAAATTGGCCTCCAGGCCTTGTCCTGATTGAATAGTTAGCTCTTGTTTTGATAGCGATAGCAGGCTCAGTCCCAATGCGGCACAGGCAATGGCCATCGCCACCCGTGGGCTGATTCGCTCACCCAGCCACCACCAGCTCATCAGCGCGACCACCGCCGGTATCGACGCCAGAATGATGCCGGCCGAAACGGCACTGGTCATGCTGACGCCGTAGAGCATGCAGATTGAAAACAAAAAGTTGCCAAACAGCGACTCCAGAAACACCAGGCGGTGGGTGGCGTGGGAAACTGGGGCCTCTTGGGGTGGCTTTTTCAGCCAGCTCACCATGGCAACGGCACCAATGCCAAAACGTATCCAGGCCAGCAGCAGTACCGGCAGGGCTAAGACCAACGGTTTAGACAGCGCCACATAGCTGCCCGCTAAAGACATGCTCAATGCCAGAAACAGGAAGGCGATCAGCGGGTGAGCCGGCGACTGCGCCGGGTTTGGCAAGGGGTGTTGGGTGTACGCCACGGGGCGGCTCGCGGGTTGCGTGAGTTGAGAAGTCACGCATCATGCCTGAGCTTGGCCTTGTCTCGTTTGGGACCGGTTTGCTGCGCGGCCTGGTAATTGGCACCATGCCGGCCCGCGCAAATGGTGTAACTTCAGGGCCTGCCAACCAAAACAAGGTGCGTCATGGGATTGGGCCAATTTGCATACGCCAACAACAGCAATCGCTTTCTGGCGGCCGAGCCGTTGACGACACAACCCTTTGCCATCGTGGGCGTGCCGTTTGACGGCGCGGTCACGCACCGGCCCGGCGCCCGCTTTGGCCCGCAGGAGATCCGGCGCGCCAGTTTGATGCTGTGCGACGGTCTGCACCCCTGGTTTGAGGTCTCGCCGCTGCCGCTGCTGGGCGATGCGCTGGACATGCGCTTGCCCAACGCCTCCGCCCTGGCGCTGGTGCGTGAGCAAATTCAGGTGCAAGCGACAGCCCTGATGGCTCGGCACCACTGTGTGTTTCTGGGCGGCGACCATTCGGTCACCCTGCCGTTGTTGCGCGCTGCGCACGCTCTGCATGGTGCGCTGGCGCTGGTGCACTTTGACGCCCATTGCGACACCTGGCAGGACCACTTTGGCGAGCCGTCCGGCCACGGCACCTGGACCTTTGAGGCCATGGCCGAAGGCCTGATCAGCCCGGCCCACACGGTGCAGATCGGCCTGCGCTCAAGCGGCGAGCGTGCCGCGCGCGAGTACGTGCAGGACCAGGGCGGCCTGATTTTCACGGCGCGGCAGTTGCGCGGGCTGGATGGCGCGGCCTTAGCACCTGTGCTGGCCACGGTGCTGGAGCGGATCGGACAGCGCCCCTGCTACCTGACACTGGACATCGACTGCCTGGACCCGGCCTTTGCACCCGGGACCGGCACGCCCGAGCCCGGTGGCCTGAGCAGCTCGCAGCTGCTGACCCTGCTGGAAGGCCTGGCGCCCTTGAACATGGTGGGCATGGACTGCGTCGAGGTGGCGCCCGCTTACGACCACGCCGAGTTGACCAGCCATGCTGCCGCCACCTGCGTCTGGGCCTACCTGTGCGGCCAGGTCGCCAAGCTGCCCTGAACCTGGCCGAAACATGCTGATTGACTCCGACACCCAACTCAACCGACGCAGCTACTACGAAGCCAGCGTCGTCCGGCCGCCGCCGTTGGCGCCGCTGCAGGGCGACCAGGTGGCCGACGTGCTGGTGGTGGGCGCCGGCTTTGCCGGCCTGTCGGCCGCCATCGAGCTGGCGCAGCGTGGCCTGCGGGTGGTGGTGCTGGAGGCGGACCGCGTCTGCAGCGGCGCCTCGGGCCGCAATGGCGGCCAGGCAATTGTCGGTTTTGCCAGCGGGCAAGCCCCGTTGGAGCACCAACTCGGCCGCAGCGACGCCCGGCTGGCCTGGGACATGTCGCTCGAGGCGGTGCGTCTGATTGACGAGCGCATTGCTGAATTCGGCTTCGACTGCGACCGCGTGCATGGCTACCTGCATGTGGCCGAGACAGCTTCCAAGGCGCATCGGCTGGAGGCGGAGATGGTCGGCCTGGCGCGAGATTATGGTTTTGCCACCGACTTCGCCAGTGGCACGCAGACCCGGCGGCTGATCGATAGCCCGCGCTACCAGGCTGCCGCCTATGACCGGCTGTCCGGGCATTTGCATCCGCTCAAGTACGGTCTGGGCCTGGCTGCCGCCGCCCGCGCGCTGGGGGTGACGATTTACGAGCAGTCGCCGGTGCTCGGCCTGAGCCGAGGGGCTCGGCTGCAGGCGCGCACAGCAGGCGGCTCGGTCAGTGCCGCGTTTGGGGTGCTGGCCGGCAACTGCACGCTGGGTGAGTACGGGCCGCAGCTGGCGCCCGACATTGCGCCCCGCATCATGCCGGTGGGCACCTACATGGTCAGCACTGCGCCGCTAGACCCGGCCCTGTGCCGGCAGCTGATTCCCTCCAATGCGGCGGTTTGCGACACCAATTTTGTGCTGGATTATTTCCGCTTCGGCGCGGACCATCGGCTGTTGTTTGGCGGGCGGGTCAGCTACACCACCCGCACGCCCGAGCGGCTGGAGCAGTTGATGGCGGCGCGCATGCGCCAGGTGTTCCCGCAGCTCAGCAGCACGGCGATCGAGCATGTGTGGGGGGGCTTCGTCGACATCAGCATGAACCGCGCCCCCGATTTCGGCCGGCTCGGCGACAACCTGTATTACCTGCAGGGCTTCAGCGGCCATGGCGTGGCCCTGACCGGGCTGGCCGGCCGCTTGGTGGCCGAGGCCGTGGCCGGGCAGGCGGCACGCTTTGATGTGTTAGCTCGGCTCAAGCATCGGCCCTTTCCCGGCGGGCCCCTGCTGCGCATGCCTACCCTGGCACTGGCAATGCTGTTTTACCGTTTGCGCGATGCTTTTTGAAGTGTTGGCTGGCGCCAAGGGTTAGAAACTGCCAACGGGATTAGTCCTGTGGGATCAGGGCGGCGGTGCATTCGGCTCCGCGGCTGTCACCCGCCCTTTGGGCTCCTTCTTTACAGGGACTTCCCACGCAGTCAAGTGCGTTTTGTTTATTACTTTTGTATTTGAATTTTTTTCCTCTACCGAGGGTATCGCTGCGTTAACCTGATTTGAAGTGGCGGTAAAACTCGGAACAGACTGCACATCTACAGA
>CAJAXU010000400.1 GCA_903948045.1 uncultured beta proteobacterium
GCTGCCGTTGGGTTGCTGAGCGGATGCGGCGGGGGTAGCAGCGGCGGCGTGACAGAAACCCCGGTTATCCCGACGCTGACGATGAGCAGCAATGCCGGAGAAGAAGCCAGCGAACCATTCACTGTGACATTTGCCTTCAGCGCGCCCGTGACCATCAACCACCCCAGCGGCATACTGCAACTGGCCTCAACCAATTGCACGCCAGTGCCCAGCACATTCACCAAAACAGGCGCGGCCACGTACACGATGGTCGTCAACCCAAGTGCCGGCAGAAAGGGCATCGCAGAAATTCAGCTGGCACCGGGAACCTTCAAGGACAGCTCTGGTACGGTGACCAACACGGTGAGCTATGAATTCGCACAGCCTTTCAACACGGTTGGGCCTGTCGCCACCTTTGACAAACCTGGCGTCCTCTTCATCACCGAGCCGATCACGGTGCGCGTGAGTTTTGACGCAGTGCTGGACATTGCGCTGACGCTGGACAAGCTGACCACGTCTGTTGGCAGTGTCGGCAACCTGGTCAAGACCTCGGCGCTGGGCGCCAATGACAGCTACACCTTCAGCTACACCCCGCCCGCCGCAACACTGGGAACGGTGATCATCCAGATACCTCAGGGCAGCGTTGCCTCAGGTGGCATTGCCAGCGGCACGGCCCAGCAATGGGGGCCGTACGGCATCAAGACGCCCTGACGGCGGGCCAGGCATGCCCCGCCTGATCTTCCTGCCTGGCCTGGCCTGCGACAGCACCATGTGGCAGGCGCAGCTGGCCGAGATGCCCGCGCACCTGTCAGCCTGTGCCACCAGCGTCCATACGCGTCACGACACGATCGAAGCCATGGCCGAGACCCTGCTGGCGGAACACGCGGGCGAGCTGATCCTGTGCGGCGCCTCGATGGGGGGCATGCTGGCGATGCAGGTGGCGCGGCAGGCGCCGCAGCGCGTCCGGGGCTTGGCTTTGCTGGGCACCAGCGCGCGGCCCGAGGACGCGGCCACGCGGGCCCTGCGTGAGGCTGCCATCGTGCTGTTTGAGCAGGGTCGCATGGCTGAGGTGCTGAAGGCCAACCTGCCCCTGGCCTTCGATGCTTCGCGTGCGGCCGATACCGCGCTGCACCAAAGCTACCTGGACATGATTGGCCGCGCTGGCGCGGCGCAACTGGTGGCGCAAAACCGCGCCGTGATCGCCCGGCCCGATGCGCTGGCACACCTCGGAGGGCTGCGCTGCCCGGTGCTGGTGCTGTGCGGCGAGAGCGACCAGCTCACACCGCCCGAGCGCTCGCGCGAGATCGCGATGACCATCGCCGGCGCCGAGCTGGCTCTGCTGCCGCAGTGCGGCCACATGTTGACGATGGAACAGCCCGAAGCAGTGAACGCCCGGCTACTGGACTGGCTGGAGCGGGTGGCACCGGCTACCTGAACCATCGCCAAGCCAGCGCTGGCGCCGTCGGTGCGGTGCCTCAGGCGGGTGGCAGGCTGCGCACCTTGGCGATCAGGCGGGCATTGACTGCCGGCGATACAAACTTGTCCACCTCGCCGCCGAGCTGGGCGATCTCGCGCACAAAGGTGCTGGAGATGAACTGGTATTTGTCGCTGGGGGTGAGGAACACGGTCTCGACATGCGGCATCAGGCTGCGGTTCATGCCGGCGAGCTGGAATTCGTAATCAAAGTCAGTCACGGCGCGCAGGCCGCGCACCATGGCCTTGGCACCACGCGCCACCACAAAATCGCGCATCAGGCCGGAAAAACTGGCCACCTCCACCTGCGGGTAGTCCTTGACCGCCTCCTGCGCCATGGCGATCCGGTCCTCCAGAGAAAACAGCGCCTTCTTATGGTGGCCAGCCGCCACCGCCACGATCACACGGGAAAACAACTGGGTGGCACGCCGAACCACGTCTTCATGGCCCAGCGTGATCGGGTCAAAGGTACCGGGGTAAACGGCAATCACATCCTGAGCCACGGCAAGGGGTTGATCAGCAGATCGGGTGGTCATGGGGATTTGTCCTCTGGTGGAGCACCAATGCGCCGAATTATGCAGCGTCAGGCGACCGGCTTGACGCGCTGCAACAAATGCGCGTGCACCGCACCGGCCTTCAGGTAGCGGTACAAGGCAAGACCGATGGCGGCCAGCTCGTCATCCAGCCAGCGTCTGGGCGACTCCAGATAGACAAAACCCTGCGGCCCCAGGGCCCGCGCCGCCTCGGGCAGCGCTTGTGCAAGCAGGGGCGAGTCAAACGGCGGATCAAGCAGCACCAGGTCCATGCTGGCCGGCGCCAGGCGCTGCAACGCCCTTACGCCGTCACCGCGTTCGACCCGCACTGCGGCGGCCTGTAGGCGCAGCTGCAGGCGCGACAACTGGGCCACCAGAGCGCTGTCCTGCTCGATCAGCCGGACCTCGCTGGCGCCGCGCGAAGCGGCCTCCAGGCCCAGGGCGCCGGTGCCGGCAAATGCGTCGATGCAGCGCCAGCCGCTCAGGTCCTGCCCGAGCCAGTTGAACAGGGTTTCGCGCACCCGGTCGGGGGTGGGGCGCAAGCCCGGCACATTGGGCACTGGCAGCCGGGTACGCTTCCACTGGCCGCCGATGATACGGACCTCGGACGGCGGTCGATGCGGCCGCTCAGACACAGGGGAAACGCGCGCGGCGCTCCAGATCGTCCAGGTCCATGTGGTTACGCATGTACTGCTGGCCTGCATCCACCATGGGCTGGTGGTCCCAGCCGGTGCGGCGGCCGCGGCTCAGGGCACCGGCTACGAAGCGGCGCTGGCGCTGGCTGGCCAATACCCGCTGGTGCAGGGCCGGCAGGTCCCAGCGCTGCGCCACCTCGTCGAGAAAGCTCTTGAGCAGGCTTTGGTGCGCAGGGTGCCGGGCCAGGTTGTCGAGTTCGTCGGGGTCGCTGGCGAGGTTGAACAGCAGGGCCGGGTCCTGGCTGCTGTAGATGAACTTGTAGGGGCCGCGCCGGATCATCAGCAGCGGCGTGGTGCTGCCCTCGGCCATGTACTCGCCGATCACCTCGTCATGCCCCAGGCTGCCCTGCAGGTGCGGCAGCAGCGAGCGCCCGTCCAGCGCCAGCCCGGGCTCGATCAGCCCGCCCGCCAGCTCCACCAAGGTAGGCAGCAGGTCGATGGTGGAGACGCTGGCTGCCACCCTGCGTGCGGCAAAGGCCTGCGGCGCGTGCACCACCAGCGGCACGCGCGCAGCCATCTCGAACCAGTGCATCTTGTACCAGAGGCCGCGCTCACCCAGCATGTCGCCATGATCGCCGGAGAACACGATGATGGTGTTGTCGGCCAGGCCGCACTTGGCCAGCGTATCGACCAGCTTGCCGATGTTGGCGTCGATGTAGCTGCAGGCGCCAAAGTAGGCACGCCGCGCGCGCCGAATCGCCTCAGCCGGCAGGGTCTTGTCCCACAGGTCGATCACCTTGAGCAGGCGCTGCGAGTGCACGTCCTGCTGATCCTGCGCCAGTTCCACGCGCGGCAAGCGCACCTCGGCGTCCTGGTACAGGCCCCAAAATTCATCCGGGATGGTGTAGGGGTCGTGCGGGTGCGTCATCGACACCGTCAGGCAAAACGGTTGTTCCGGCGTGTTTCGCACATGGTCGTACAGGTACTGGCGGGCGCGGAACATCACCTCTTCATCGAAGTCGAGCTGGTTGCTGCGCACACAGGGGCCGGCCTGCAGTACCGAGGCCATGTTGTGGTACCAGCTCGGCCGCACATCGGGCTCGTCCCAGTTCACCGCCCAGCCGTAGTCGGCTGGGTAGATGTCGCTGGTCAGGCGCTCCTCGAAGCCGTGCAGCTGGTCG
Organism: uncultured beta proteobacterium; assembly: GCA_903948045.1. Lineage (GTDB taxonomy): Bacteria > Pseudomonadota > Gammaproteobacteria > Burkholderiales > Burkholderiaceae_C > Rhodoferax. Next base: position 3,802 of record CAJAXU010000400.1, read on the forward strand.
GGGCCGCAAAAGTGCATCTTGCCCGACAGCGCGGTGCGGTAACCGAGCCGGCGCAGGTAGTGGGCGTAGGTGGGCACATCGGCCGGGAAGTCGGCAGCATTGTCAAACGCGCCGATCCGGGAGGGCAGCTGGCCGCTGACCAGGCTAAAGCGCGAGGGGGCACACAGCGGGCTGTTGCAGTAGGCTGAGTCGAACACCACACCTTTGGCCGCCAAGGCTTGCAGATGCGGCATCAGGATTGGCGAGGCGGGGTCGTGCAGCGGCAGCAGCGGCGCGGCCATCTGGTCGGCCATGATGAACAGAATGTTGGGGGCCATGGGGTTCAGTTGGCGGCGGGAACGGTGGCGCCCAGCACCACGGTGGCCATGCGGGCCGGTTGCAGTTTGCGCGCAAAGGCGGCCCGCACCTGGGCCACGGTGACCTGCTCCACCTGCTGGGTCCAGGTATCCAGGTAATCGAGCGGCAGCCGGTGCGCAGCAATGTTGGCCACGTTATCGAGCAGCTTGCGGTTGGTGTCGATGCGCAGCGCAAAGCCGCCGACCAGGTTGTCCTTGGCGGCGCGCAGCTCGACCTCCGTCGGGCCCTCGGCGACAAAGCGCGCCACAACATCGCGCGCCAGTTGCAGCGCCGCCGCCGCTTGGTCGGGCCGGGTTTGCAGCCCCACGGTAAAGGCGCCGGCATGCAGCCCGGGCGAGAAATAGCTGTAGACGCTGTAGGTAAGGCCACGCTTCTCGCGCACCTCGGTGGTCAGGCGCGAGACAAAACCGCCGCCGCCCAGCACATAGTTGCCCACGGTCAGGGCAAAGAAATCCGGGTCGGCGCGGGTAAAGCCCGGTTGGCCGAACAGCACATGCGCCTGGGCCGAATCAAAAACAATGCGCTGATCGGTGGGCTGGGTCAGCGCCGCTACCTCAGGCACCGGGGCCAGCGGCGGGCAGCCGCCCGAAGGCGCGGCAGGCAGGCGCGCCAACAGGGTGCGCACCAGCGCATCGGCCTGCGGCCGGGTCACGGCGCCCACCAGGGTAACGCGGGCACGACAGGGCAGCAGGGTGCGCTGCAACGCCTGCATGTCGGCCACACCAATGGCCACAAGCGTTGCTTCGGTCAGCTCCTGGCCATAAGGGTGACTGCCGTAGACGGCACGGTTGTAGGCGCGGGCCGCCAGTGTGGCCGGGCGGGTATTCGCCTCGCGTAGCGAAGCCTTCAGCCGCTCGCGCTCACTTTGCCAGACGGCATCGGGAAAAGCCGGCTGCCCCAGCTGGCGCGCCGCCAATTGCGCCGCCCGTTCCAGCAGGTCGGGGTAGCTCAAGGTTCGCAGCGAAAAGCTCAGCCGGTCGCCACCGGCGCTGGCACCGAACGAGGCGCCCAGGTCGGCCCAGGCCTCGCTCAAGGCGTTTTCGTCGAGCGCTGGTTCGGCCGGGCCGCCGGCCAGCACGCCCTTGGCACTCATGGCCGCCATGAGGCCGGCCAAGCCAGCTTGCGCCTGCGGGTCGCGCCGGCTGCCGGCATCGAAGTCAATTTGCACATCCAACATCGGGATGGCCGGGCTCGGTACCAGATACACCTCGGCGCCCGAGGCCTGGACCCAGCGTTCAATCGGGATGCCAGCCATCGCCGGCACCACGCCAAAAAAAATGCTAAAAAGCAGCGCAGCCCTCGCCAGCATTGGTTTTATTGCTCTATTTTTAATAGTGTTCATGCAACAGGGCCCGGGTCAGTGGCGCAGGCCGGCCGCCGGCACGCGTGCCTTGCGGTTGGGGTCCAGCGGTTGCGGCCGCAGCACGGCCACGGTGAGCTGGTCATCGCCAAAATAACGCGCCGCCACCGCCTGCACCTGCTGCGCGCTGACGCGGCGCAGGCGCTCGATCAGGCGCTCACCGGCATCCAACGGCAGGCCCTGCACCCACTGGCTGCCCAGCTCGCGCGCCTGATTGAAGACGGAATCGAGCTTGTACACCTGCCCCGCCACCCACTGTGTCTTGACGCGGGTCAGCTCGGCCTCGGTGACACCCTCGCGAGCGATGCGTGCGACCTGGCCGCGCAGTGCCGCTTCCACTTCGGCCGGGGTCTTACCTGGTGCCGGCGTGGCACCCAGCGAAAACAGCTGCGGCCCGCGACCCCACAGCCCGTTATAGGCCCAGACGTTGTCAGCCAGTCGTTCGGCGCCCTGGGTCAGCGCGCGGTCGAGTCGGGCGCCGCTGTAGCCATCCAGCACCGCCGCCAACACCGTGAGCGCCAGCGCATCGTCAGAGGCGGTTACGGGCGCAGCACCGTCCGCCGCAGTCAGCACCTCAAGGGCGGGCACCTTGAACGCCATGGTCACCTGGGCCTGCTCTGCCGGCGCCTTGTACTCGAGCCGGCGCATGCCGGCCTGCGCCGGCTCGGTGCGGGGCTTGCGCGGCGGCATCGGCCGCGCCGCGATGGGGCCGTAGTATTTTTCAGCGAACCGGCGCACCTGATCCACATCCACATCACCAGCCACCACCACTGCCGCATTGGCCGGCACATACCAGCGCTGGTAAAACTCACGCACGTCCGCGGCCGTCATGGCGTCCAGATCGCTCATCCAGCCCACCACCGGGCGCCGGTAGGGCGAGGCGACGAACACCGCCGCCGTCAGCGCCTCGCTCATCATGGCGCGCGGGCTGTCCTCGGTGCGCAGGCGCCGCTCCTCTTTGACCACCTCGATTTCCTTGATGAACTCGCTATCGGCCCACTGGTTGTTGGCAAAGCGGTCGGCCTCCAAGCGCATCACGTCTTCCAGGCGTGCGGCCGGGATCTGCTGGTAGTAGCCGGTGTAGTCCTTGCCGGTGAAGGCGTTCTCGCGCCCGCCCAGCGCCGCCACCCGGCGCGAGAATTCACCGGCCTTGAGCTCCGCCGAGCCCTTGAACAGCATGTGCTCCAGCACATGGGCCACGCCGGAGGTGCCGTCCACCTCGTCCATCGAGCCGACGCGCAGCCACAGCATGTGCACGGCGGTCGGCGCCCGACGATCAGGTTTCACGATGACGGTGAGGCCATTGGCCAGCGTGAATTGCGCCACCGGCTGCGCGGGCTGGGCTTGCACGGCGCCCAGCAGCAACGGAACAGAAAAGAGCCAAAGGGCCAGGGCTGGCGCGCCCGGCAAGCGCGAAAGGAGGGGTTTCATAGAATGCTCAGATTCTAAGCAGCCCCACATGTTCAGTTTTTTCAAAAAGAAATCCCCCTTGCCCGCACCGGCTACCCCCGAGGCGCGTGCTGCCAGCCCGGCACCGGCCTTGGCCGGCCAGCCGGTTGCCCCGACCGCAGCAGCTGCAGAGGTAGCGCCGCCCGAGCGCAGCTCTTGGTTGCGCAAGCTCAGCCTGGGCCTGCGCAAGACTGGCAGCACCCTGGCCAGCGTGTTCACCGGCACCCGCATCGACGAGGCGCTTTACGAAGACCTGGAGTCGGCACTGCTGATGGCCGACACCGGGGTCAAGGCCACCGAGTTTTTGCTGAGCGACCTGAAGCGCCGGGTCAAGGAGGCGCGCGCCACCGAGCCGGCCGCGGTCAAGGCGCTGCTGGTGGAGTCGCTCACCGCGCTGCTGACGCCGCTGGAGAAGCGGCTCTTGATTGGGCAGCACAAGCCGACTGTGATCATGGTCGCGGGCGTCAATGGCGCCGGCAAGACCACCTCAATCGGCAAGCTCACCCACCACCTGGAGCATGAAGGCGCCAGCGTGCTGTTGGCGGCGGCCGACACCTTTCGTGCGGCCGCGCGCGAGCAGTTGAGCGCCTGGGCCGAGCGCAACACGGTGGAGATCATCAGCCAGGAGGGCGGCGACCCGGCAGCCGTCAGCTTTGACGCGGTGAGCGCCGGGCGGGCGCGGGGCCGCGACGTGGTGCTGGTGGACACCGCCGGGCGCCTGCCGACCCAGCTGCACCTGATGGAAGAGCTGAAAAAGATCAAGCGCGTGATCCAGAAGGCAGGCGAGGCCAACGGTGCACCGCCCACTGGCATGCCGCCGCACGAAATCCTGCTGGTGATCGATGGCAACACCGGACAGAACGCCCTCGCCCAGGTCCGCGCTTTTGACGACGCTCTGGGCCTGACCGGCCTGATCATCACCAAGCTCGATGGCACAGCCAAAGGCGGCGTCTTAGCCGCGATTGCCCGCGACCGGCCTATCCCCGTGTACTTTATTGGCGTGGGTGAACAACTCGAAGAACTCGAAACCTTTCATGCC
>CAJAXU010000401.1 GCA_903948045.1 uncultured beta proteobacterium
CGCATGGGCGTGCCCCCGCAGTTCAACTTGCCCAAGTTCTGAACCAGGATCCGATCGCCGCCGTGGCCACCGCCCCCGGGCGGGGCGCGGTGGGGATTGTGCGGGTCAGCGGGCTGGGCCTGACGCCGCTGGTGATGGCCTTGTGTGGGCAAACCCTGAAGCCACGTCAGGCCACTTACCTGCCGTTTCTCGATTCGAACGGCCAGCCCATCGACCAGGGCTTGGCCATTTTTTTCCCGGCGCCGCACTCGTTCACCGGCGAAGACGTGCTGGAATTGCAGGCCCATGGCGGCCCGGTGGTGCTGCAATTGCTGCTGGCGCGCTGCCTGGCCGCTGCCGCCGAACCGCATCCCGCGCTGCCTGGCCCGCTTCTGCCCCGGCTGCGACTGGCGCAACCGGGCGAGTTCTCGCAACGCGCTTTTCTGAACGACAAGATCGACCTGGCCCAGGCCGAGGCCATTGCCGACCTGATCGACGCCAGCACCGAGGCCGCGGCCCGCAGCGCCAGCCGCTCGCTGGCCGGTGAGTTCTCGCGCGAGATCGGCACCCTGCTCCAAGCGCTGATCCACCTGCGCATGCTGGTCGAGGCCACGCTGGATTTCCCCGAAGAAGAGATCGACTTTTTGCAAAAGGCCGATGCCCAGGGCCAATTGACCAGGCTGCAGACCAGCGTGCAAGCCGTGCTGGCACGTGCGCGCCAGGGCGCGCTGCTGCGTGAGGGCATCACGGTGGTGATCGCCGGCCAGCCCAATGCCGGCAAGTCGTCGCTGCTGAATGCGCTGGCTGGCGCCGAACTGGCCATCGTCACGCCAATTGCCGGCACCACGCGCGACAAGGTGCAGCAAACCATCCAGATCGAAGGCGTGCCGGTGCACGTGATCGACACTGCCGGCCTGCGCGACAGTGACGACGAGGTCGAAAAAATCGGCATCGCCCGCGCCTGGGACGCCATTGCCCAGGCGGATGCGGTGCTGTTCCTGCACGACCTGACCCGTATCGATGCTCCTGAATACATAGCGCAAGAGTCAATGGTGACAAGGGTTCTGGCCGAAAAAGTGCCTGAATCGGTGCCCGTTCTGGACGTCTGGAACAAGGCCGACGCCTGCCCCACGGCGGCCCCGGCCGGCGCACTGGCGCTGTCGGCCCGCACCGGCGCAGGGCTAGACGCGTTGCGCCGCCGCCTGCTGGAGCTGGCCGGCTGGCAGGCCGCGCCCGACGGCGTCTACATGGCGCGCGAGCGCCACCTGCAGGCGCTGCGCCGCGTGCAAGCACACCTGCAGCAGGCCGCCGAGCTGCTGCAACAACAGGCCCAGGCGCTTGACCTGCTGGCCGAGGAACTGCGCCTGGCTCAAAACGCGCTGGGCGAGATCACCGGCCAATTCAGCGCCGACGACCTGCTGGGCGTGATTTTTTCGAAGTTTTGTATCGGTAAGTAAACTGCCCTAACCATGAGTCAAACCACAACCGGCAGCTGCATGTGTGGCTCAATCCACTACGCCATCGTCGGCCCGCTAAGGCCCATCATTGCCTGCCATTGTGTTCAATGCCGCAAAAGCAGTGGCCACTTTGTGGCCGCCACCGCTTGCCCGACCTCTGCGTTGACCATAGCCGGACCGACACTGCAGTGGTTCAAATCGTCTGAAACGGCTGAGCGCGGGTTTTGTGGGCGCTGTGGCAGCAACCTCTTTTGGCGGCGCTTTGGCTCGGACAGCACCTCGGTCTGGGCTGGGTCCATTGATGGCCCCACCGGGCTGAAGATTGAGCGACACATCTTCAGCCACGCCAAGGGCGACTATTACGAACTGCCAGCGCTACCTGCAGAGACGGTGCTCGGCAATTGATGAACCCTGGCTAGCCCTACTCGATGTTCACCGCCACCTTCCCCTTTGCCAAACGCGCGTTCGATGCCGAGTTCCACGCCATGGACCAGGCTATTGCCGAGGTTGCCCGTGCCACGCCGGGCTACCTGGGCGAGGAAAGCTGGGAAAACCCAGCCAACGGGCTGGTCGCCACCGTGTACTACTGGGAGACGCTGGCGGGCTGCCAACCATTAACGGGTAGCCTCGGCCCATCTCACGTCTGATCGGAGCCATCCCCATGTCCTTAGTTGCCTTTTTGATCGCGGCCCTCGTGTTGGCCGTCACGCCCGGTCCCAGCATCACCTACGTGGTGGCGCGCACGGTGGCGGGTGGTCGCTCTGAAGGGCTGGCCTCGTGCATCGGCACCGGTATTGGCGGGCTGCTGCATGTGCTGGCGGCGGCCTTGGGTTTGTCGCTGCTGGTGGCCGAGTCGGCGTTGGCCTTTGGCCTGCTCAAATACCTGGGTGCGGCATATTTGGTGTACCTGGGGGTGCAGCTGTTGCTGCGCCGGGATGCCGCCTTGGTGCTACAGGGGGTGACGGTGCAGGGTGCAGCCCGGGCCTTGCGTGAGGGCATTCTGGTCGAGGCCTTGAATGTCAAAACCGCACTGTTCTTTCTGGCGTTTTTGCCGCAGTTCGTCACGCCGGCGATGCCGCTGGCGCCGCAGTTGGTGCTGCTGGGCAGCGTTTGCGTCGTGCTCAACACCCTGGCGGATGTGGCAGCGGTGTTTGCCGCGCAGAAGCTGCTGTCCTCCGGGCCGGCGCGGGCAGCACGGGCCCGGCTGCTGAAACGCGCCTCTGGCATGACCATAATGGGATTGGGCGCCTTTTTGGCGTTGGCGCGGCGCGAGGTTTCGGCCTGACACCGGCAGGCGCCGCCGCTCACCCGTTAGTGGCGATGGCCGCCTCAAACAGCGCAAACAGCTCGCGCTGCCAGGGCCCCTCGTGGCTCAGCGCGGTCTGCACCAGCACGGTCTGGCTGGCGCGGTCAATGAGCACGCGCTGGCCGTGGTGGCCATTCATCATCAGCCAGGCGCCGCCCGGGCGCGGGTGCCAGAAGAAGTTTTTGTAGCCCATGTCGGCCCGCATCGTGCCGTAACGCACCTGGGCGTCTTGCTGGCCGTGGCTGGCGCAGTCGGCCAGCCAGGCTTCGCTGACAATCTGCCTGCCCTGCATCTCGCCCTGCTGCGCCACCAGCTGGCCCAACCGGGCCCAGTCGCGCAGGCGGGCGGCAAAGCCGACACAGTTGTACTCCCGGCCCAGGGCATCGGTGAGCCAGCTGGCATCTGCCTCGGCACCCATCGGCTGCCACAGCTGCGTTTGGGCAAACTGCGCCAGACTGCCGCCGCTCACGGCGCGCAGCACCATGCCCAGGGTGAGTGGACAGAGCTCGTTGTAGTTGTAGCGCACGCCCGGCGCCTCCAGCGTACCGCGCCATTCGCGCACCACCCGGTTCACGTCGGTGCCGGCGGTGCGCGCCTGCGGCCAGCCCAGCAGTGCCGGCACGTCGATGCGCACCGGGTCGCGCTCGTGCACCACATCGGCGCCGCTGGACATGTTGAGCAGGTGGCGCAGCGGGATCTGGCCGTGCAGCGTGCCCTGCAGCTCGGGCACGTAGTCTTGCGGCAGGTCGTCCAGGCTGCGGAGCAGGCCCTGGTCCAGCGCAATGCCGACCAGCAGCGATGTCACGCTTTTGGCCATGGACCAGCTGGTCAGTCGCATGCTGGCGTCGCGTCCAAAGCGGTAGTGCTCGGACCAGACCCGGCCCTGGCGCGCGATCAACAGACCGGTTACCGGCCACTGGTCCAGATAATCTTGCACACCGCGGCGCACAAACCCCCAGCGGTAGTTGACGGCCACGGGTGTTGCCTGCAGCGGGCTGGGCTGGGCTGGCGCGGCGATCAGGTGATGCCGGAACATGGCCTCAAAGCCGCCCGAGTAGTTGCCCGCCCGGTAGGCTGGGTAAGCTTCCCAGCGCGGTACTTGGCCCGCTGGGCCCCAGCCTGAAGGGTAGCCCTGGGCCCCGCCCCAGTCGCCAGCGGGCTGCGCCGCCGTCCGGCCCGACCACAGGCCAGCCGTGGCGCCAAGCAGCGCGCTACCGAAGCCGGCGATCAGTAGTTGTCTTTTGTGCAGCATAGCGAACAGAGGTTGCTATCAAATAAATAGCTATAAGCCTAATATCGACGGGGCCTAGAGCCCGATTTAATGCCCAGCAAAGTCGACCAGTGTGAACAGTGGCAGGCCGCTGGCGCGCAGCTTGTCGGAGCCGCCCAGCTCGGGCAGGTCGACGATGGCGGCACCCTCCATCACGGTGGCGCCGAGTTTTTCCAGCAGCTTCTTGCCGGCCATCATGGTGCCGCCGGTGGCGATCAGGTCGTCGATCAGCAGCACGCGGTGGCCGGGCTTGACGGCGTCGGTGTGCAGCTCCACGGTGGCGCTGCCGTATTCCAGCTCGTAGGTTTCTTCCACCGTGGTGAAGGGCAGTTTGCCTTTCTTGCGGATCGGCACAAAGCCGACGTTGAGCTCGTAGGCCACCACCGCGCCCAAAATGAAGCCGCGCGCGTCCAGCCCGGCCACCACGTCGGGCCGCATCGCCGGGTCCATGTAGCGGTGTACAAAGGCGTCGATGAGCACGCGGAACACCTTGGCCTCCTGCAGCAGCGGGGTGATGTCGCGAAACTGCACGCCGGGCGCCGGCCAGTCGGGCACGGTACGGATGTGGTCACGGAGGTATTGGCTGACGCTGAAGTTGGGCATGGCGATAAAGGTCACGGTGGGAACCAGATTGTGCGCCTGCGGTGGCACCCGCGGCTTGGCCGCGCTCAGCCTTTGAGCAATTTTTGTGTCGCCTTGGCCAGTGGCTCCGGTTTGCCACACAGCACCAGGGTGTCGCCGTCTTCCAGCCGTGGGTCCATCGCCGCATCCACGCTCTGGCCGCTGCGCCGACGCAGGCTGACCACCCGGGTGTCCAGCGCGTGCAGCGCCAGGCGGCTCACCGGCTGGCCGATGGCACGCGCGCCCAGCGGCAGCGTGACCGAGGCCAGCCGCTCTTGCGCCAGCTCGTCCACCGAGCTGTCGTCCTCGCCATGAAAATAGCCGCGCAGCAGGCTGTAGCGGGCGTCGCGCTGCGCCTGGGCAATCTGGATCACGCGCCGCATCGGCACCCCCACCAGCGCCAGCGCGTGGCTGGCCAGCATCAGCGAGCCCTCGATCGCCTCCGGCACCACCTCAGTGGCGCCGGCCTGCTGCAGTGCCTCCAGGTCATGGTCGTCCTGGGTGCGCACAATCACCGGCACCTGCGGCGCATGCTCGCGGATGTGCGCCAGCACCTTGATCGCGCCCGCCACCTCCAGGTAGGTCACCACCACGGCGCTGGCCCGCGCCAGGCCAGCCGCCATCAGCGCCTGCAGGCGGGCGGCGTCACCAAACACCACCGAGTCGCCGGCGGCCGCGGCCTGGCGCACCCGGTCCGGGTCCAGGTCCAGCGCCATGTAGGGAATGCCTTCGCCTTCGAGCATGCGCGCCAGGTTCTGGCCGCAGCGGCCGTAGCCGCAAATGATGACGTGCCGGTTGGCGTTGATCGATTTGCGCGCAATGTTGGTCATTTGCAGTGACTGCTGAAGCCACTCGCTGCTGACCATGCGCATCACCAGCGGGCCGCTGTACTGCACGATGAAGGGCGTGGCCAGCATCGACAGCACCATGCTGGCCAGAATCGGGTTCAGCA
>CAJAXU010000402.1 GCA_903948045.1 uncultured beta proteobacterium
CGGTTGCCATCCTTGATCAGGCCCATGGCGATACCCGCCACATGCGCTTTCATGGGCACGCCAGCGTCCATCAGCGACAGGCAACCGCCACAGACCGAAGCCATCGACGAAGAGCCATTGGACTCAGTGATTTCGCTGACGACGCGCATGGTGTATGGAAAGTCTTCTTTGTTCGGTAAGCAGGCCACCAGGGCGCGCTTGGCCAGACGTCCGTGGCCGATTTCGCGGCGCTTAGGCGTGCCGACGCGGCCGGTCTCGCCGGTGGCGAACGGAGGCATGTTGTAGTGCAGCATGAAGCGGTCTTCATATTCACCGGCCAGGGCATCGATACGTTGGGCATCGCGCTCAGTACCGAGCGTGGTGACCACCAGCGCCTGCGTCTCACCGCGGGTGAACAGGGCTGAGCCGTGGGTGCGTGGCAGCACGCCGTTGCGGATTTCGATCGGGCGCACGGTGCGGGTGTCACGACCGTCGATGCGCGGCTCGCCGGCCAAAATTTGGCTACGAACAATGCGGGCTTCGATGTCAAACAGCATGCCCTCGACCTTGACGCCGTCAAAGGCCACGCCGTCGGCCTTCAAGTCAGCCATGACCACGGCATAGGCTTCACGGCAGGCGTGGGTACGGGACTGCTTATTGCGAATTTGGTAAGCAGCGCGCAAGCGCTCTTCTGCCAGCGCATTCACGCGGGCAATCAAAGGCTCGTCCTTGGCGGGGGCCGCCCAGTCCCAAACCGGCTTGCCGGCATCGCGCACCAGATCGTGGATGGCGTTGATGGCAATGTTGCCCTGCTCATGGCCAAACACCACGGCGCCGAGCATGATCTCTTCGCTGAGTTGCTGGGCTTCCGACTCCACCATCAGCACTGCGGCTTCGGTACCAGCCACGACCAAGTCCATGATGGAGCCCTTGCGTGCGGTCTGACCCGGGTTGAGCACGTACTCGCCGTTGATATAGCCAACACGAGCGGCACCAATCGGGCCGGTGAATGGAATACCGCTGATCGACAGGGCAGCACTGGTGGCGATCAGAGCGGCGATGTCTGCATCGACTTCCGGGTTCAGCGACAGGGTATGCACCACGACCTGAACTTCATTAAAGAAGCCTTCGGGGAAGAGCGGGCGAATCGGGCGGTCGATCAGACGGCTGGTGAGTGTTTCAAACTCGCTGGGGCGACCTTCGCGTTTGAAAAAGCTGCCCGGAATCTTGCCGGCAGCGTAGGTTTTTTCCAGATAATCCACGGTCAGGGGGAAGAAATCCTGACCGGGCTTGGCGTTCTTGGACGCCACCACCGTCGCCAACACCACTGTGCCTTCGATATTCACCATCACAGCACCACCAGATTGGCGGGCGATCTCTCCGGTTTCCATGATGACCGTGTTCTGGCCCCACTGGAAGGTCTTGGTCACTTTGTTAAACATGCTCATGTTGATCTCTCTTGGTCACAATATGGGAGGTGCAGGCCACCTCGCCCGAGCCCGAATCCAGCCTGACAGAACACGATGCCATTCCAGAGAAAACCGGCCCCGGGGCCCACATTTCTTTGGAATGACACAGCTTCGCTCTGTTTTTGCCTTCTCCGAAGTAAAAAACGCCTGAGCAGCAAAGCTAACTCAGGCGTTCATCATTCGATCAGCCGATTACTTGCGCAGACCCAACTTGGTGATCAGCGCGGTGTAACGGTCTGCATCTTTGGACTTGAGGTAGTCCAGCAGCTTGCGCCGACGGCTCACCATGCGCAGCAGACCGCGACGACCGTGGTGGTCCTTGGCATGCGTCTTGAAGTGGGGGGTGAGCTCATTGATGCGTGCGGTGAGCAGCGCAACCTGAACTTCGGGGCTGCCGGTGTCACCGGCTTGGCGTGCGTTGTCTTTGACGACAGCGGCTTTGATGCTGGATGCGATCATGTCATTTTCCTGTTTGAACTGAACTTGCGACCGGGGCTGGAACTGCCCCGGACGTGCGCTGATGCGAAATGCACAGCCCTCAGAGTATAGCGGACGCGGCCAGGCTTCAGCCCTGGGCAGCCAGCCACTGGCGCAGACGGTCCACCCCCAGCACCAGCCGCTGCGGGTCGCGCGAGGCAAAACACCAGCGCAGCCAACCCTGCGCCTCAGGGGCGAAAGCCTCGCCCGGCGCCAGCCCGAGCCCGGCCTCGGACACCAGCCGTTTGGCCGTCTGCAGCGAGTCACCATGCCCGGCCAGCCTGAAAAAAGCGTACATACCGCCGCGCGCCGGCGCCACCTGCACGCCCGGCAGCGCCTGCAGGAGCGGGACCAGCGTGTCTCGGCAGAGTTTCAGGTGGGCCACCACGCCGGGCGTGATCGACTCGGTGTGGCGCAGCGCGGCCACGCCGGCGCGCTGCGTGAAGACGCTGGCGCAGGAGGTGTTGAACTCGATCAGCTTGCCCATGTGCGGCGTCATGGCCGGCGGCATCACCAGCCAGCCCAGGCGCCAGCCCGTCATCAGAAAGCTTTTGGAAAAGCTGTGTGCCACCACTAAGCGGTCATCGGGCGCGGCCACATCGAGAAAACTTGGGGCGCAGCCATTGGTGCTGGGCTCAAAATACAGGCGCTCGTACACCTCGTCGGCCAGGATCCAGGTGCCGGTCTGGCGGCAATGGGCCAGGATCTGCTGCTGTTCCTCGCGCGTCAGGGTCCAGCCGGTCGGGTTATTGGGCGCATTGATGATCAGCAGCTTGGTCTGCGCGCTCACCGTCGCCAGCAGGGTCGCCATGTCGAGCTGCCACTGGCCGGCGTGGGCTGTCAAGGGCACGCAGCGCACGCGCGCGCCCAAAATGGCCGGCTGCGCCGTCAGGTTGGGCCAGACCGGCGTGACGGCCACCACCTCGTCGCCGGCATCAACAAGTTGCTGGTTGGCCAACATCAGGGCATTGACGCCGCCGCTGGTCACCGCCAGGCGCTCCACCCCGATCGGCCCGTGGCGCGCGCTCATGTATTGGGAGATCGCCTCACGCAATTCCAGCAGCCCCAGGTTGTGCGCATAAAAAGTTTCGCCCTGCTGCAGGGAATCGATCGCCGCCTGACGGATCACGTCGGGCGTGACCTCGTCGCTCTCACCAAACCAGAACGCCAGCACATCGCTGCGTCCGATACCGGCATTGGCGACTTCTCGGATCCGGGACTCGGCCAGGTTGAGGATGACTTCGCGCATAAAAAAACTCCTTGTCTAGGTGGCCCGCTCAATCGGGCCGTTGCATCACACAGCGGCTGGGCTGCTCGGCCTGGGCCGCGCTGAGGGTTTTGATGACCCGGAAGCCGAAACCCGAGCCTTCAACGTCAAATTTCACACCTGCGGCGCCTTGCCGCTCCATCACGCCCACCACCAGCGGCTGCTGAAACTGGTGATCGGCGGCGCGCATGGCGCCACTCTGGCCGGCCACCGTGACCCGGGCGCGCGCCAGCTGCCGGGCCACCGCCACCGGCTGCAATGATCCCGCCTGTTCGATCGCCTGCACCAGGGCCTCCACCATCAGCTGCATGCGCAGGTGGACGTAGTCATCGGCGGGCTGAGGGAAGCGCTGGCGAAACGCCTGGTAGAAGGCCTCACTCGGCGCGCCTGGCACGTTGGGCAGCCAGTCGGCCACCGCCAGCACCCGGCCGATGCCGGCCTCGCCAATGGCGGCCGGAGCGCCCAGCGCATTGCCGTAAAAGGTATAGAACTGGCCCTCGAAACCCAGCTCGCGCGCCGCCTTGACCAGCAGCGTGAGGTCATTGCCAAAGTTGCCCGTGATGATGGCCTGGGCACCGCTGGCCTTGATCTTGGCCACGTAGGGCGAAAAATCCTTGACACGCCCCATCGGGTGCAGCTCATCGCCGACGATCTGCACATCTGGCCGAAGCAGGGTCAGTTGACGCCGCGCCTCGCGTGCCACCGCCTGGCCAAAGCTGTAGTCCTGCCCCAGGATGTAGACGCTGCGCAGGGCGCGATCCTCCTTGAGCACTGTCATCAGAGCGGCCAGCCGCATGTCGGCATGGGCATCAAACCGGAAATGCCAGAAGCTGCATTTCTCGTTGGTCAGCACCGGGTCCACCGCCGAATAGTTGAGGAACAGCACGCGGTGCGCCGGCTCCCGCTCGTTGTGCTTGTTGATGGCATCGAGCAGCGCCAAAGCAGTGGCCGAGGAATTGCCCTGCAGCACAAAGCCTGCGCCATCGTCAATGGCCGACTTGAGGGCCGACAGCGCCTCGGCGCTCTGGCCCTTGTTGTCGTAGCGCTGCAGGCTCAAGAGCCGTGCACCACTGCCATCGTTCAGCCTGATGCCACCCCGTGCATTGACCCGCTCCACCGCCCACAGCAGGTTGCGGTACACCGCCTCGCCCGTGTTGGCGAAGGGCCCGCTCAGGGTTTCGATCATCGCCAGCTTGATCGGTGCCGGCGCCGGCACCGTTTGCGCCAGCAGCAGGGCCGGCCAACATAGCGTCAGCAGCAGCCATTTCAAGGCCCGGCCGCAAACAATAAACATATGGAAATTTCTCTTGAAAACGACCGCTTCACTCGCACGTTCAGTGCATGCGATGGTTCATGTCGAACCCCGCTCAGTGTACTAGGAGCCACACCATGTTTTTTGCCACCACCCCCGCTGCTTTGCGTCGCCAGATCTACTCGCCTGCCACCCGTTCGCTCGAGCGCTTTCTCGATCAGGCGCAACTGGCCGGGCGCCAGCAAAGCGCCGTCACCACCCAGGACGACACGTCTTACACCCTCACCTTCGATGTGCCCGGCATTGCCAAGGACCAGCTGAGCATTGGCATTGAAGGCAACATCGTGCGCTTGGCCAGCAAGGAGGGCGCACCCCGCGCCTACAAGGCGGCCTACGAGCTGCCGCAGGACATCGATGTGGCGAGCAGCGAAGCCCGACTGGAAAACGGCGTGCTGACATTGAAGCTGGTCAAAGTGGTACCAGCCACCCGCGTGGCCGAACTGACCATCAACTAAACGGGCGGCTCGTCACAGGGCATCGAGCGGCCAGCGCGGTTTCACGTCAAAAGCGTAGACCGTGCTGGCCGTTTGCACGCCTGACTGCAGCCGCATGGCGGCCGCCATGGCAATCATGGCGCCGTTGTCGGTGCACAGGTGCAGCTCGGGGTAGTGCACCCGCACGCCCCGGCGCTGGCAGGCTTCATTCAGATGCGCCCGCAACGGCCGGTTGGCCCCCACGCCACCGGCCACCACCAGCCGGTCCAGGCCGGTTTGCGCCAGTGCCGCCAACGATTTTTTGACCAGCACCTCCACAATCGCCGCTTGCGTCGACGCCGCCAGGTCGGCCAGCACTTGCTGCGGCAGTTCAGCCACCGCGCACGCATGGTCGGCGGCCAGACGTTTGGCCTGCACCATCACCGCCGTCTTCAGGCCAGCAAAGGAAAAATCCAGATTGGGCTGATGCAGCAGCGGCCGGGGCAGCTTGAATGCCGCAGGGTTGCCGCCCTCGGCCAGGCGTGACAAGGCCGGGCCGCCCGGGTAGTCCAGCCCCAGCAGCTTGGCCGATTTGTCGAAGGCCTCGCCGGCCGCGTCGTCAATGGTTTCACCGAGCAGGCTGTAGCGCCCAACCCCGTCCACCCGCATCAGCTGGGTGTGGCCGCCCGACACCAGCAAGGCGACAAACGGAAAACTGGGGGGATCGGCACTCAAAAACGGCGACAGCAGGTGCCCCTCCAGGTGGTGCACCCCCAACACCGGCTTGCCGAGCGCGGCGCCCAGGGCGCAGGCCACGCCAGCACCCACCAGCAAAGCCCCGGCCAGGCCAGGCCCCCGGGTGAACGCCACCACATCCACCTCGGCCAACGTACGCCCGGCCTGCGCCAGCACTTGGGCCCCGAGCGGCAGCACCCGGCGAATGTGGTCGCGGCTGGCCAGCTCCGGCACCACACCGCCATAGGCTTGGTGCATCTCGATCTGGCTGTGCAGCGCCTGCGCCAGCAACACCGGCGTGTGCTGGCCTTGCAGTTCGACCAAGGCCACCCCGGTTTCATCACAGGAGGACTCGATTCCGAGCACCAGGGCATGGTTCAGCATAGGGACCGAGTTTAGGGGATGGCCCCAGCGCAAAAGCGGGGTGGAATCGCCATAAGCTCATAGCCGGCAGTCATCAAGCCTGCAGGACAATCAATTGATGGGTATTGCCAGCTACATCAAAGAGATCGGCCGCGGGCGCGACGGCGCACGTGCGCTGACGCGCGAGCAGGCGGCCGACCTGATGGGCCAGGTGCTCGATGGCACCGTGACCGACCTGGAGGTCGGCGCCTTTTGCCTGGCGATGCGCATCAAGGGCGAGACGGCGCAAGAGATGGCCGGTTTTCTGGATGCCACCCGCCTGCGCCTGCAGCAGGTGCCCAACGCGGGCCAGGCCACGGTGGTGCTGCCCAGCTACAACGGCGCACGCAAGCTGCCGGTGCTGACGCCTTTGCTGGCGCTGCTGCTGGCGCGTGAGGGCCTGGCCGTGGTGGTGCACGGCATGGCCACCGAAAATGGCCGGACTTCAACACAAAAAGTGCTTGAAACCCTTGGTAGACGGGCACAGTCAGCTATTGAATTTATAGCAAACGGCGAGCTGCAGTATGTGCCGACCGAGCTGCTGTGCCCGGGCCTGGCGCGCCTGCTGGACGTGCGCCGCGTGGTCGGGCTGCGCAACCCGGCGCACAGCCTGGTCAAGCTGATGAACCCATGTCTTGACGCCGCGCTGGTGGTAGGCAGCTACACCCACCCGGAATACGCCGAATCGATGGCGGCCACCCTGCGGCTGACGCAAACCAGCGCCTTGCTGCTGCGTGGTACCGAGGGCGAGCCGGTGGCCGACCCGCGCCGCACGCCGGCGATGGATGCCTTTGCCCACGGCGACAGCTGGCGGGTGCAGGAGGCGCAGAGCGGTCCGCTGGCCCAGGTACCGGACCTGCCCGCGCCAGACGCGGTCAGCACCGCAAGCTGGACCCAGGCCGTGCTCAACGGGCAGCAGCCGGTGCCAGCACCGATTGCGCTGCAGGTGAGCCACCTGGTGCGGCTAGTACGGGCCGCAACATCCGCCAAGCCGACTCATTTCACAGACACACCATGAGCACCGCGACAACCCCACCCCGTCCGTTCGGCAGTTGCACGCTGGTCGGCGCCGGCCCGGGCGACCCGGAGTTGCTGACGCTCAAAGCGTTCAAGGCGATCCAGGCCGCCACCCTGCTGCTGGTGGATGACCTGGTTAGCGACGCCATCGTGGCCTACGCCGCACCAACGGCCCGCGTGGTGTACGTCGGCAAACGCGGCGGCTGCCAGTCCACGCCGCAGGCCTTCATCGAGAAGCTTATGGTCAGCGCGGTGCAAGAGGGAGAGCAGGTGGTGCGGCTCAAAGGCGGCGACCCCTTTATTTTTGGCCGTGGCGGCGAGGAAGTGGCCCATTTGCAGGCCGCTGGCATCGCCGTTAGTGTGGTCAACGGCATCACCGCCGGCCTGGCGGCGGTGACCGCGCTGGGCGTGCCGCTGACGCACCGCGAGCATGCGCACGGCGTGGTGTTTGTCACCGGCCACGCCAAACCCGGCGACGCTGGCACCGACTGGCCGGCCTTGGCCGCCGCTGCCCGTCAGGCCCGGCTGACGCTGGTGATCTACATGGGCGTCAGTGGCGCGGCGCGCATTCAGCAGGCCCTGCTGCAGGGCCTGCCCGGCAGCACCCCGGTGGCCATCATCCAGCACGCCAGCATGCCGCAGCAACGCCATGCAGTGTGCACACTGGCCGGGCTGACCCACACCCTCGCGGCGGAACAGCTGGGCAGCCCCAGCGTGATCGTGGTCGGCGACGTGCTGCAGGGTTTGCTGGCCGTGGCCGGGGCGCAGACGCGCGCCGCCTGAGCCTCAGCCCAGCACTGTCGGACCGGCAGCCGGCCGAGCCACCCAGTCGGCCTGCGCCTGCAGCACCTGCGCCGGCGTGCAGCCGGTCAGCGCGGTGTAGAGCGCAGGCGCGGTGGCGCCCTCGGTACTGACCAGCAGCACGCGCGATGTGGCGTCCAGCCCAACCTGCGCGCGCCACGCCGCGGACGCCGCCTGCGCCTGCAGCGCGGCAAGCCCGGCCGCACCCGATTCACCACTGAGCACTGGCACATCGCCGGCGTCACCGCGCGCCAGCACACCCATGGCTTGCACCGCCTGGGCGTCCGACACCGTCATAAAGTGATCGATGCCCGGCTGCAGGAAACGCCAGGCCAGCGGTGAGGCCTCGCCGCAAGCCAGACCGGCCATCACCGAATCGACCGTGCCGGCCGTGGCCGTGGGCCGCCCGTGCAGCGCACTCTGGTACAGGCAATCGGCCTGCTGCGGCTCCACCACCACAAACACCGGCCGCCGGGCGCCCAGACGCTCCCAAAAATAGCTCAGCACCCCGGCGGCAAACCCGCCCACGCCCCCTTGCAAGATGACATGGCTGTAATCCGGGCCCTGCAGGCGCTCAGCCGGCCACAGCTCATGGGCGATCACGGCGTAGCCCTGCATCACATCGCGCGGCACATCCTCATAGCCGGGGTAGGAGGTGTCCGACACCACCTGCCAGCCGTGCATTGCCGCCAACCGCGCGGCCTCGTGCACCGAGGCGTCGTAATTGCCGGTGATGCGCACAATCTCGGCGCCCAGCGCGGCGATCGGTGCCTCGCGCTCGGGGCTGACCTGGGCGTGCAGCACGATGACGCATCGGCAGCCCACGCTCTGCGCCGCCGCCGCCAGCGCCCGGCCGTGGTTGCCATCGGTGGCGCTGATCACCACCCAATCTTTGAGCTGCGCCGCATGGCGACCCGCCAGCAGCTCTGCCGGCTCAAAACCAGCGTCGGGCCAGTGGCGCCGGATCAGGCGCAGCAGCGCCACCGGCGCGCCCAGTACCTTGAAACTGGCCAGCGGGGAGCGGCTGGCCTCGTCCTTGAGGTGGATATGGCCTACGCCGAGTTGGCGGGCCAACTGCGGCAGCGCCCGCAACGGCGATGTGCCGGCAAACTGCCCTTGCCAGCCCGCGAGCCAGTGCCGGCTCTCACGCGCCGCGTCGACGTTCAGCAGTTGCCGCAGCGGCGCCGGGTAGGCGCAACGCTGCACGTTCGGATTGCTCAGCAGCATGCATCGCTTTCAATGGTTCGGTTCATGACGGGCAATTTTCGCACCCGGCAAAGAGGGCCGCACTACACTGCCGCCATGCAGAGTTTTGACGTTGTGATCCTTGGCGCGGGCGCAGCCGGGCTGTTTTGCGCCGGGGTGGCCGGTCAACTGGGCCTGAAGGTGCTGGTGATTGACCACAGCGAGAAGGTGGCGGAAAAAATCCGCATCTCGGGCGGCGGGCGCTGCAACTTCACCAACCGCGACACCAGCGCCGCCAATTTTCTGGGTGACAACCCGGCGTTCTGCCGCTCCGCCCTGGCGCGCTATACGCCGCAAGACTTCATCGCCCTGCTACAGCGGCACGGCGTGGCCTGGCATGAAAAGCACAAGGGCCAGCTGTTTTGCGACCACTCGGCCGAGGACATCATCCGGCTGCTGCTGGCCGAATGCGAGGCCGGAGGCGTCACCCGCTGGCAACCCTGCCGCGTCCAGTCCATTGGATTTTCCGGCGCCAGCCCCCATGGCAGTAGTCCTGGTAGCTATGAACTTGATAGCGACCACGGGCGCGTACAGGCGGCGGCAGTGGTGGTAGCCACCGGCGGCCTGTCGATCCCGAAGATTGGCGCCAGTGACCTGGGCTACCGCATCGCGCACCAGTTCGAGCTGCCGGTGGTGGCGCCGCGTCCGGCCCTGGTGCCGCTGACCTTTGATGCCGCCGCCTGGGCGCCCTATGCCGAGCTGGCCGGGCTGGCGCTGCCGGTGAAGATCGAGACCGGCAGCAAGAAAAACCGCATCAGCTTTGCCGAAGACCTGCTGTTCACGCACCGGGGCCTGAGCGGGCCAGGCGTGCTGCAAATTTCCAGCTATTGGCAGCCGGGCACGCCGATCAGCCTCAACTTGGCGCCACTACAGGCCTTGCCGGCCTGGCTGGCGCAAGCCAAGGCCGGCTCACGCCGGCTGATCGCCAACGAACTGGGCGCGCTGGTGCCGGCCCGCCTGGCAGACGCCTGGGTGGCGCAGGGGGCGGCCCAGGGCCACAACTGGCAGCGCCCGATCAACGAGGCCTCGGACAAGGCGCTGGGGGCACTGGCAGAGCGCGTGAGCCACTGGGCACTCACCCCCACCGGCACCGAGGGCTACCGCAAAGCCGAAGTCACGGCCGGCGGCGTCGATACCCGGGCGCTGTCGAGCCAGACCATGGAGTCGCGCCAGCCCGGTCTGTATTTCATTGGCGAGGTGGTCGATGTCACCGGTTGGCTGGGCGGCTACAACTTCCAGTGGGCCTGGGCCAGCGGCTTCGCCTGTGCCCAGGGGCTGGCGGCGCGTTTGCGCCCGGCCGCCGACAGCACCTGAATTTGGGTATTGAAACCCGGATTTGTAGGACTATAATCCGTGGCTTTGCTGGCAAACCCCC
>CAJAXU010000403.1 GCA_903948045.1 uncultured beta proteobacterium
ACCCTGACCGGCCTGATCAGCCACCTGAACGATCTGCTGACCCGGCGCATCGTCACACTGGAAGCCGGCCGCGCCGGCATGACGCTCGTCGATGCCTGCTGGCTGGCGCTGGGGTCGGAGGGGCGGGAAGAGCAGACCATCGCCACCGACCAGGACAACGCCTGGGTGGTCCGCCAGTTTGAGGGTGCGTCAACCCGGGAGCAGTGGCTGACCATCGCCGAGCGCGTGAATGCCGTGCTGGACGCCTGCGGCTTCCCACTGTGCCGCGGCGGCATCATGGCCTCCAACCCACAATGCTGCCTGAGTGTTGCGGAGTGGACGCAACAGTTCAGGCACTGGATCACACAAGCCAGCCCGCAAGATCTGCTCAAGGCCTCGGTCTTCTTCGATTTGCGCGCCGTGGCGGGCAATGCGGCCTGGGTTACGCCCTTGCAGGCCAGCATTGCCCTGCTGGTGCCAACCCACCCGCTGTTCCTGCGGGCGCTGGTCGAAAACCACCTGACGCATGGTGTGCCCCTGAACTGGCTCGGCCAGCTGCAAGGGCAGGAGGCACAGGGCCACGAGGTCATCGACCTCAAGTTACAGGGCACCGGCCTGTGGGTCGAAGCCGCCCGCATCATGGCCCTGGCACAGGGCATCAGCGCCACCTCGACGCGCCAGCGGCTGCAGCTGGCAGGCGCTCGCATGCACGTGTCCGAGCCCGAGGTGCAGGCCTGGCTGGCCAGTTTCGATTATTTGCAGCTGCTGAGGCTGCATGCGCAGGCCAACCCGGCTGACGCCAGCCCGAACCACAACTGGCTTCGCCTGGACCGCATCACCGCAGTCGACCGGCAATTGCTGAAAGCACACTGGCGCACCTTGCGCAGCGTGCAGCAGCGCCTGCAGCTGGACTACCTGCGCTGACCCGATGGCACCCGGCCTGCTGTCGCGCTGGTGTTCGGCGCCCATCGACCGGCACCGCTGGGTGGTGCTGGACGTCGAGACCACCGGGCTGGATGTGCGCCAGGACCAGGTGCTGTCGGTGGCGGCCCTGGGCCTGCATTGGCGCCAGGGTGGGGCCGAACTGGTGGTCGCAGACGCCTTCGAGGCCGACCTGCGGCCACACGCCGCACGCGCGAACCACGACAACATTCTGCTGCATGGCATCGGGCTGGGACGGCAACAGCAAGGTGGCGCACCGGCGCAGGTGCTGCAGGCGCTGCAGGCCTGGCTGGGTCATGCGCCGGTGGTCGCGTTCCATGCCCCGTTTGACCGACAGTTTCTGGCTCGGGCCTGCAAGGCCGCGGGTGTCACGCCCTTGACCCGCCACTGGCTGGACCTGGCCGAGCTGGCACCTGCCACCAAGCCCGAGCTGGCGGCCCGCTCGCTGGACGACTGGCTGGCGGTGTGGGGCATTGTGTGCCGACGGCGCCACTGTGCGGCAGCCGACGTCTGGGCCACGGCGCAATTGCTGCTGGCGGTCCTGGCCGCGCTACCGCCAGACAAACGCGCCAACTGGGCGCATCTGGTGCGTCTGGCCAACAGCAGCCGCTGGCTGCACCCGCGCTAAGGCGGCGCCACCAGCCCGCCGTGCTCAGCGGCTCAGCGTGCGGGTGACGCCGACCGGCAGCTGAGCTGCCGCATCCCACTGCGGCCCGGCAAACCAGGGGCTGCCAGCCAGGTAATCGGCCAGCATCGGCAGGGCGTCAAAGCCCCAGAACAGCCGGTCGTCCACCGCCAGTGTGGGCACGCCGAACACGCCGCGCGCGATGGCGTCGGCGGTGTGGGTCTGCAGGTCGGCCTTGACGGCCGCGCTGGTCGGATCCCGCACCGGCGCCAGCTGCGCGGTCAAGGCGGCCAGGCGCTGTGGATCGGCGGCCTCGGCGCCACCGTGCCAGACGTGGCGCAACAGGGTTTCACACACGTAGCGGTTGGGCAGGCCCTGCGGGTCGCAGGCCACCGCCAGCCGCAGCAGCGCCAGGGAGTTGAACGGATGCGCGGCCGGTAACTGCAGTTCAATGCCGTGGCGCTGTGCCAGCCACAGCACTTGGCGGTAGGTCCAGTCACGCTTGCCCGGCATCTCGGCCGGGCCGAGCTGGCCGAAGTGCTTGAGCAGAGCGCCAAACAGCACTGGCTTGTAGCTGACCTGGTAGCTGTGCCCGATCAAGGCCTGCGGCAACTGCTCGAACGCCAGGTGGGCATAAGGCGAAATCGGGTCGAAGTAAAAGGTGATGTGTTTCATGCTGCGTGTGCCGCCATGCGTTGCTCGATCAGGGTCCAGACCTGGCGTTTGCCCTGCGGGCTGGCGCCGCTCCACTGGCAGATTTCGTCCAGCGTGCGCAAGCAGCCCTCGCACAGCCCGCTGGCCGCGTCCATGCGGCACACCGAGATGCAAGGCGAAGGCACAAATGTGCCGCCAGCCCTTGCCAGATCAGCACGGGACGCTAGCATTTCCATAGCAGAGCCCAAGGCTTTTGCGCGGTCGAACTTGGCCATGATGCGCTCATCCGGCCCGCTGGCTGAGCAGCGCCACCGCCACCCGCGAGTTGGGTTGGCGCTGCAAATAGCCGCTGATGTACTGGCCGGCGTCCACCAGCCGGTCGAGGTCGATGCCGGTGGCAATACCCATGCCATGCAGCATGAACACCAGGTCTTCGGTGGCCACATTGCCGGTGGCGCCCTTGGCATAGGGGCAGCCGCCCAGGCCGGCCACCGAGGCGTCAAACTGCCAGACGCCCATTTGCAAACAGGCCAGGGTGTTGGCCAACGCCTGGCCATAGGTGTCATGAAAATGGCCCGACACCTCATCCAGCCCGAAGTGCTGCAGCGTGGCGGCCATGGCGCGCTGTACCTTGAGCGGGGTACCGACGCCAATCGTGTCGGCCACGCCGATGTGCTGCACCCCGATGCTTTTCATCAGGCCGGCCAGGTAGCCCACGCGCTCGGGCGCCACCTCGCCCTCGTAGGGGCAGCCCACCACGCAGGACATCGCGCCGCGCACCGGGATGCCGGCGGCGCGGGCCGCTGCCACCACGGGGGCAAAGCGCTCGATGCTCTCAGTGATCGAGCAATTGATGTTGCGCTGGCTGAAGGCCTCACTGGCCGCGCCAAACACCACGATTTCGTCGGGTTGGCTGGCACGCGCCGCCTCAAAACCCTGCAGGTTGGGCGTGAGCACCGAGTAGCGCACGCCCGGCTGGCGCGTGATACCAGCCATCACCTCGGCGTTGTCGGCCATCTGCGGCACCCATTTGGGCGAGACGAAGCTGGTGACCTCAATCTCGGTCAGGCCGGCGGCTTGCAGCCGGTGCACCAGCTCGATCTTGACGGCGGCAGGCACGGCCTGCTTTTCATTCTGCAGACCGTCACGCGGACCGACATCGACAATTTTGACGCGGGTGGGTAGGGTCATCTCAGTAGCCTCTTTGACGGTCAACGATACCGGTTATCGGCTCACCCCGTGTCAGGGCCCCGATTTTGTCCACGATCTGCGCCATGCTTTTGCCCGGCAGGGTACCGGCGGAGACGTGCGGTGTGACCCGGATCTGCGGATGGCGCCAAAAAGGATGCTCGGGCGGCAAAGGCTCGGTGTTGAACACATCGAGCGTGGCCCCGGCCAGCTGGCCGCCGTCCAGCAGCGGCAGCAGATCGGCCTCCACCAGGTGGCCACCGCGCGCCACATTGATCAGGTAGGCCCCGCGTTGCAACTGCCCCAGCGTGTCGCGGTTCAGAATGCCTTGCGTCTCTGGCGTGAGCGGCAGCAGGCAGACCAGCACTCGGCAACGGGCTAAAAAATCTGGCAAAGCCGCCAGACCGGCATAGCAGTCCAGCCCAGTGAGCACCTTGGGAGTGCGGCTCCAGCCCAACACCGGGAACTCAAAACTCTGCAGGGCCCGCACCACCCGCTCCCCCAGCACCCCCAGCCCCATCACACCCACGGGAAAAGTTGACCGGTCTGGCGCTAACCGCCGCTGCCAGCGCCCCTGCTGTGCATCGGCTTCGTAAGCCGCAAAGTGACGCATATGGCGAACCACCGCATGGCAGACGTATTCAGCCATCTGCACCGCCATGCCGGCGTCATCTAGCCGCACTACCAGCGCCTGGGCCGGCAGGCGCAGCTTCATGAGCGCGTCAACCCCGGCGCCGACGTTGAAGATCGCCCGTAGCTCCGGCTGTTCGTCAAAAAATTGCTGGGGCGGGGCCCAGACGACCGCCATTTCGGCCTTGGGTGCGCCGGGTTGCCACAGGGTCACGAGAGCCTGCGGCAAGGCCGCCTGCAGCTCGCCCATCCAAAGGCCAGCGTTGTCATCTTTACAACAAAAACTGATGTTCATCACGTCTCCTCAAGCGCTTAAGGTCAGCAGTGCAGCACCCTCGCCGACCTGGTCACCGGGCGCGTACAGCAGCTCGGCCACGGTGCCGTCGCCGGGCGCGGCAATGGTGTGTTCCATTTTCATGGCGTCCAGCACCGCCAGCGCCTGGCCGCGCTTGACGCGGTCGCCTGCCTTGACGGCAAACGACACCACCTTACCCGGCATCGGTGCGGTCAGGCGGCCGCCCTCGGCCTGCGCATCACCGGCGTGGGCCAGCAGGTCGACCACCGTCAGCTGCGCCGCCCCCTGCGCGGTGTGGACATGGGCCACATCGCCCTGTCGGTAAACATGCACCACTGCACTCACCTCGCCCCAATGCAGGGCGATGCCGGTGCCGGATGCGGCAAAACGCAGTTCACCCACCGTGTCGGTCACGCTGAGCTGCAGGCTGCCGTCACGCCGGTAGCGCAGGCTGGCGGCCAGCGGCTCAGTACCCTGGCGAAAGGCAAAGCGGCGCACCCATTCGCCCAGGCTGCGCCAGCCGTCGGTCTGGCTGAACGGCTCGGCGCCCTGGCCAGCCCGCTCGGCCAGCAGCGTGCGCGCCACCTCGGCCGCGCAGGCCAGCGGCGCGCTGACCCGCGTCTGGCCAAACAGGACCGCCGCCTCGCGCGGGATCAGCGCCGTGTCCAGGTCGGCCTGGGCAAACGACGGGCTCTGCACCACATGGCGCAAAAACTGCACATTGGTCTGCAGACCGACGATGTGCGTCTGCGCCAGCGCCACATCGAGTCGCGCCAGCGCCTGCTCGCGCGTGTCACCGTGCACGATGAGCTTGGCTACCATCGAGTCGTAATAGGGCGAGATGGCATCGCCCTGGCGCACGCCCGAGTCCACCCGCACCCCGTTGTCGGCCCGCTCAAAGGTGGTGCAGGCCGGCAGCGCATAGACGTCAAGCCGGCCGGTGGCGGGCAAAAAGTTGTTGTCCGGGTTTTCGGCGCAAATGCGGGCCTCGATGGCGTGGCCACTCAGACGCAACTGCTGCTGCTGCAGCGGCAGCGGCTCGCCGCTGGCCACGCGCAACTGCCACTCCACCAAATCGAGCCCGGTGATGGCTTCGGTCACCGGGTGCTCGACCTGCAGCCGCGTGTTCATCTCCATAAAGTAGAAAGCCCCCACGCTTGGGGATGTTGCCCCCACGCTTGCCACTGCGTGTGCTGCGCTGCCCCCCGAGGGGGCCTTCGCGCCTTGGGGCGGCCCGGCGGCGAAACTTGGGGTGCCTGCGTGTGGGGTGGCGCCGCTCTCTTGGACGCCGGAAGCACGCGGCGCAAAAACGCCGCCATGTCTTCGATCTCTTCGGGGATGACGTTGTGCTCGGTCTCGTAGCTGTGCCACTCCACCG
>CAJAXU010000404.1 GCA_903948045.1 uncultured beta proteobacterium
CCTGCACCCAGGAATTCGGCACGCTGGCGAGCTGGCTGGTGGATGTGCTCAATGTGCTCACCGGGCACCTGGACACACCGGGCGGCGCCATGTTTGCCAAGCCGGCCGCCTTCGGGTCCAACACCATGGGCCGGCCCGGCAGCGGCAAGGGCATTGCCACCGGCCGCCACCACGCCCGGGTCAGCGGCGCGCCCGAGGTCATGGGTGAGTTGCCCATCACCTGCCTGGCCGAAGAGATCGAGACCGCCGGCACCGGCCAGGTGCGGGCCCTGATCACCATCGCCACCAACCCGGTGCTCTCCAGCCCGAATGGACCGCGCCTGGCGCAGGCGCTGGCCTCGCTGGATTTCATGGTCAGCATGGACATTTACCTGAACGAGACCACGCGCCATGCCGATGTGATCCTGCCCGGGCTGTCGCCGCTGGAAGACCTGCATTACGACCTGGCCTTTCCGCAGCTGTCCTGGCGCAACCATGCACGCTACAGCCCGCCGGTGTTTGACCCGGCGCCGGATCAGCCACAAGAATGGGAAACCCTGCTGCGGCTGGCCGCCATCGCCCGTGGCCAAGGCAGCGGCCTGGATGCCGGCGCGCTGGACGACGCCCAGTTTGCCGACGAGGCGCAACGCCTGTACGGCGCGCAAGCCGAAGCGGTGGTGCAGGCCACCCAGGGTCTGCGCGGGCCGCAGCGCCTGCTGGACGCGGCGCTGCGCGGCGGCCCCTATGGTGAAGGCTTTGGCGACGGCTTTGGCGCTCAGCCCGACGGCCTGACGCTGGCCAAGGTGATGGCCGCCAACCCCAGCGGCGGCATCGACCTGGGCGAGTTACAGCCGCGCATCCCCGAGATGCTGCGCACCCCCAGCGGCCGGATTGAACTGGCGCCACCCAGCCTGCTGGCTGACCTGCTGCGCGCCGTGGCCGACCTGGCGCGGCCCGCACCCGAGCTGGTCATCATCGGCCGGCGCGACGTGCGCAGCAACAACAGCTGGATGCACAACCTGCCGGTGCTGGCCAAGGGCCCGATGCGCTGCACCGCGCTGGTTCACCCCGGTGATGCCGCGCGGCTGGGCCTGCAGGACGGCAGCCTGGCCGAGATCAGCAGCCAAACCGGCCAAGGGCCACGCCATGTGCAAGCGCAGGTGCAGATCAGCGCCGAGATGATGCCCGGCGTGGTGAGCCTGCCGCACGGCTGGGGCCATGACCAGCCCGGCACCCGGCTGCAGCTGGCCGCGCAGCGACCCGGCGCCAACCTGAATGCCCTGCTGGACGACCAGTGGCGCGACCCGCTGTCAGGCAACGCGGTGCTGGGCGGCATGGCTATCACGCTGCGGGCTCTGGCGACAGCGGCGCCACCTGGCCCGTGAGCGTCTCGGCCCCGGCCAGACGGCGCCGCCGGGATCAGGTGCCGATCAAGCCGCCATCCGATTTGCGAATGACGAGGGTGGCTGAGCGCGGTCGCCCGTCGGGCCGGTAATCGGGCCAGTTGGCGTACTTTCTCGGCTCAGCCGGGTCACTGCGTTCACTCGGTGTTTCACCCGGGTGCTGAATACTGATGAACATGGTTCTGCCATCCGGCGTCAGTGTGCACCCGGTGATTTCACAGTTGGTGGGGCCGGTGAGGAAACGTCGGGTTTCTCCGGTCGCAGGGTCGCAGGCCAGCATCTGGTTGTTGCCGATGTTTTTCAACTCCCCGGCATACATGGCAGCCGCGGCGACATCGGTCTGAATCCACAAGACGCCCCGCTTGTCCAGGACGATGCCGTCCGGGCAGGCGTAAATATCGCCCTTGATATTGCCTTTGGCTTCCGCACGGGCGTTGGCAGAATCACCGGCCAGAACAAGATGGTTCCACACAAATCCGGCGCCATCAAAATCGCTGTCTTCTTTCCAGCGGATGATCTGGCCCATGGCGTTGTTGGCGCGTGGATTAGCGGCATCAATACCGGGCTGGTTGGGCTGGCCCCGGCTGCTGTTGTTGGTCAGGGTGCAATACACCCATCCGCTTTGCGTGTCGATCGTCAGCCACTCGGGCCGGTCCATTTTGGTGGCCTTGAGGGCATCGCTGGCTTGGCGAGCCTTGATGACCACTTCGCCCTGATCGGCAAAGCCGTTGGCGGCAGTCAGCGGACCTTGGCCATGCACCAGTGGCAGCCACTGGCCGCGTCCATCCGCATCAAAGCGGGCCACATACAGCGTGCCGTGGTCCAGCAAATCGCGGTTGGCCTTGGCACCCCCTGGTGCAATTTTGTCGCGGCTCACAAACTTGTAGATGTACTCAAAGCGCGCGTCTTCGCCTGAATAGACAACAGCCCGGCCATCTTTGGTGACACCCACCCAGGCACCCTCATGCGCAGCGCGTCCCATCGCCGTGCGTTTGACCGGCGTGCTGGTGGGGTCCATCGGATCAACCTCCACGACCCAGCCAAAACGATTGGGCTCATTGGGGTTTTTGGCGGCGTCGAAGCGCGCATCAAACTTGTCCCACTGGTAGGCGCCGTCTTTGCGCGCACCCCAGCGTTTCTGGTGATCGGACAGGCTGCTTCCATGCCCAAAGTAACCCATCCAGTTCTCTTCGCCGGACAAATAGGTGCCCCAAGGCGTCTGGCTACTGGCACAGTTGTTAAGCGTGCCCAGCACGGTGCGACCCGCTGGGTCGGCGGCGGTCTTCATCATGGCGTGGCCGGCCGCGGGGCCCCCCACAGAAAAAGGGGCATCCATCGTGAAGCGCCGTGCAAAGCGCGATGGCCGCACCATTTGCCAGTTTCCACCTTTCAACTCGACTTCGTAAACCGACAGGCCGTGGGCATTTTGCGACTTCTTCACCTTCTCGGCGTTCATGTTGTTGAAGCCGCCCACATGCAGCAGGCCGTCATCGGTGTACTCGTGGTTGATCGCAATCAGGCCACGCGTTGAACTGCCCTCCAGGGGAAAGAACTCGACGCCGTCATGGTGCATGCCCATTTGCACCGCCTGATCTGCCGCAGAGTTGGAGGCGTCAAATTTGAAGGCTGGCATGTTGCCCGGTATGCCCACAGGTTCGCCCCAGGCCGCAATCGCAGTGGCGATGTAGCCGTCAGGCACCGCCAACTTGTCTCCCATACCGACAGGTATCCCTTTGAAACCCAGTTTGGGGCCGCTCGCCAGTGCGCTCGAGGTGGCGCATCCCGCCAGCGGCCCCATCGCGGACAGCAGGGCCGCAAGGGCACCGCCACGAAGCACAGTGCGCCGTTGCGGGTCTGACACATCGTGAATAGTGGGATTGGTCGAGCGGTTGCTGTCCTCCATGGAATTGAAGTCTTTAGCCATCTATGCTGCTCCTCGGTGTTGGCGGTCAGGTCAGGAATTCCAACCATGCCCCACAAACTCTATCATGATGCAGACTTGGCAAAGCTTCAAGCAAGACGGTCTGGCTGAGACGCTGATTACGGGAGCTCCGCCCCGATGAAGTCTCAAGCGGCATAGCGGACTCGCTGGTCCTGGAAGTAGGCCATGAACCGCTCAGGCGTGCTGTCGAGCATCGCCATGTGTTCGTTGGCGGCCTCGCGTAGCCTGGCCTTGGTCCGCACAGGCACTCTCTTACCCAGCTCCTGCTTCAAGTCCGCGTTGAGCCGCTCTTCTGGGTTGAGCTCCGGGCTGTAACTGGGCAGATAGAACAGTTCAATTTGCGCTTGCCGCTCAGTCACCCAGGCCTTGACGACTTTGCTGTGATGCACGCGCAAGTTGTCCAGAATCAGGAACACTTTCTTGCCTGCGTCTTTGATCAAGGCCGCCAGGAGTTCGATGAGTTTGTCCGCATCAAAGGCGTCGTCAATGATCATCCAGCGCGTCTTGCCCTGGTTGGTCACGGTCGCGATCATGGAGAGCTTGTGGCGGGTGGAGCCGATGGTCTTGGCCACCGGTGTCTTGCCAGCAGGCGCGAAGCTTCTGCCCCGTACGTCGGTGTTGACCAACGCAGTCTCATCGCCCCAGTGAATTTCGGCGCCTTCCATGCGGGCCCGCTGCTCTATGCCGGGATACTCGCCCGCCAGCCATGCCTGCACAGCCTCGGGGTTTTGTTCGTAGGCGCGTTTGATGGGCTTTTGGGGAGTGAAGCCCCAGCGCTTAAGGTATTTGCCAATGCTGCGAACGTGCAGCTTGATCCCGTATTCCTGCTCAATGAGCTGCCCAACAGCCGCCCGACTCCACAGGAAGAAGTCCATCTTGAGCTGCTCTGGGCGCTTGTCAATGATGATGCGCTGGATGTCCTCCTCTTGGGCCGCACTGAGCGCGCGCCCCAAGCCTGGGGTGCGTCCACGCAGTGCCGGTCGGATGGCAGGCCAACCACCCACCTCAAAGAGGTCGATGCAGGCCCGCACTCCCGGGTGGCTCAAGCCAGTCAACGACACAATCTGCATGACACCCATTGCCTTTTTATGCAACCTCACGACTTGCTTGCGCCGCTCGTGGAGTTGCTCCAGTGTTTGCTTTCGTGCATTTTCTTTTTCCATGAACATTGGAGCAGGAAAGTTCATATTCAATTGGGCCAGTTCAATATTTTGACCGGCACCCCAACTTAACACTCGGCCGCCTGGGCACCAGTACACCGGTGCCATCTTGGCAGCGCAGCGCTTCGGCTTCCACGCCAAAGGCTTGCGCCACATAGGCCGCCGTGAGCACCTGCTCAGGCAAACCGCAGGCCAACAGGCGGCCTTCGTGCAGGATGGCCACCTCATCGGCAAAGCGGGCGGCGGCATTGAGGTCGTGCAGGACCATCAACGTGCACAAGCCACGGGCCAGGGTAGTGGCCTGCACCACTTGCAGAACCTCCAGTTGGTGCCGGATGTCCAGCGCACTGATGGGTTCGTCCAGCAAGAGCACCTTGGGCTCTGACACCAGCGCCTGCGCCAGGAACACCAACTGCCGCTGGCCGCCACTGAGTTCGCCCAGGTAGCGACTAGCCAGATCGGCTACGCCCAACTGTTGCAGCACCTGCTGCACAGCGTCCAGGTCCTGCGCACTGACCTTGAGCCGTAGGCGACCGATGCGCCCGAGCAGGGCAACATCCAGCACCGTCAACGCGGCCGGCGCCTGCACGTCCTGCGGCATGTAGCCGACCGACTTCGGGCGCAGCGCCGAGCCGTCAAACTGCACCGTCCCCGCGTAGAGCAGCTGGCCGGCCAGTGCCTTGACCAGCGTGGACTTGCCCGAGCCATTGGGGCCGACCACCCCCAGCACCCGCCCGGGCCGCAGCGACAGCGTCAACCCATGCAGCACGGTGCGCGCGCCATATCGGACCCGCAAGGCATTGATTTCGATCGTCACCAATAGCTCCTTCGGGTGCGCAGCACCATCCAGATGAAAAACGGCACGCCAATCAACGAAGTGACGATGCCGATGGGCAAAATGGCGCCGGGCGACAGGGTCTTGCTGGCCACCGACGCCAGAGACAACAACAGGGCCCCGAGCAGGGCCGAGGCTGGCAGAAAACCGCGCTGGTCCTCCCCGATCGCCATACGCGCCAGGTGCGGCGCCACCAGACCGACAAAACCAATGGTGCCGACAAAAGCCACCGCCACCCCGGTCAGCACCGAAATCAGCACGAAAGCGCGCAGGCGCAGGACCCGCACCGGCACGCCCAGCGCCGCTGCTCGGGCGTCGCCGAGCTTGAGCGCCGTCAATGCCCAAACATCGCGCAGCAAGAACGGCACGCTCAAGCCCAACACCGCGGCCATGATCCAAAGCTTGGACCAGGTCGACTTTTGCAGGCTGCCAAACAGCCAGAACACCACCTGCTGCAGCGACTCGGGTGACGCCACCATTTGCAGCAGAGAGGTCAGGGCCTGAAATAGAAACAGCAGGGCAATACCAGCCAGCACCAAGCCCTCGGCGGTGGCGGCCCGGGCGCCGCCAATCAGGTACACACCGGCGCAGGCCAGCCCCGAAAAGAGGACTGCGTTGAGCGGGATGGCGTAGGCCTCCGGCACGGGCAGCGAGGCGCCCAGCACGATCACCAGTGAGGCACCAAAACCCGCCCCGGCCGAAATGCCCAGCGTGTAACTGGAGGCCAGAGGGTTGTTCAGGATGGTCTGCATGATGGCGCCCGACAGGCCCAGGGCCGCCCCCACAGCCAGCGCCATGAGCGCCACCGGCAGCCGGATGGACCAGACGATGGCCTGCACCGAGTCGTCCACCGGCTGACCCAGCACGGCGCGGGCTACTGCGCCCAGCGGCAGCCGGGCCGGGCCGGTGGCGGCGTCCAGCAACACCGCCACCATCAGGGCAGCCAGCGCGGCCAGCAGCACTGTGACACGGCGCCTGGCGGCGCGACGGTAGACCAGCGCGACCGGACTGGCTGAAGGTTGAGGTGTCACGGCTTAAGCGGCAACATCCAGGTGCCGCTGTAGGCGACCGGCAGGTACTTCTCGTGGTAAGCCCGGAAAGAGGCGTCCGGGTCCACGTCACGAAAGGCCTCGGGGTAGAGCCGCTTGGCGATGTACTGCATGGCAACAAAATCGAACAGCGTGCGGCACAGACCATGCTCGATGGCGTGCAACTCGCCGTTCCTGACGGCCTTGAGGTTGGCCCAGCCAGCGCGCTGTGCATAGGGCGCCAGGCTTTGCCGGGTCTGCTCCGGGGTGGCCTCATAGCCAGTTTTTACGGCCTTGGGGCGATTCACCCAGGACGAGCCGGCCATGAAAATCAGGTGGGGATTTTCAGCAAGCACCGCCTCGGCGTTGAGCGGGCCCCAGGGGCCGGTGAGCTTGCCGTCTGCCATGTTGTCGGCCCCCAGGATATTGAGCAGTTTGCCCCACATCGTGCCGCTGTAGCTGTTGCCCACGGTCTCGGGTCCGGCCTGTCCAAGTTCGATATAGACCTTCTTCTTCGCACCACCGGCCTTGGCAATGCGGGCCAGCACGTCCTTGTACTCATGCTCGTACAGCGCCGCCAGGGCCTCGGCGCGGGGCTCTGTGCCCATCACCCGACCGATGACGCGGGTGGAGGCCAGGTGCCGCTCCAGCAGCTGGGCGTTGTAGTCAATCACCACAATCGGGATGCCGGCCGCTTCGATCTGGTCACGGGCGGTCTTCATGGCCGTAAAGGTCCACTCCGCGACAAACAGCACATCGGGCTTGAGTGCGATCACTTTTTCCGCGCTGAAAGTGCCATCGTCCGAATGCCCGATATCCGGCATCGCCTGCAGATTGGGAATGACACCGGCATACCGCTTGAAGATGGCCGGACGCCAGCCCTCCCACGGGGCCCGCGAGATACCCACGACCCGGCTCCAACCCTCCTTGCCCGCCACGGCGGTGAACTCTTCGTAATTGAAATTGACCAGCACCCGCTGTGCAGGCGCGTTCACCCGGACCTTGCGGCCCAGGGCGTCGGTGACCTCAAGGGTGGCAGACCAGGCCGTCAGCGCGAAGGCCGCGGCAAGCAGAAATGTGGCCCAACGCAGGATGCGTCGAAACGAAAACAATGTAACCATAGGTGATATACCAATCCAAAAAAGAATTTGCGGCAAGCGGACCGCTGGGCCTGAGCCCGAGGCTTGCCATGACAATATGCCGCCAGCCCGCATCAGGCGGGCCGGTAGCGCTATCAATTCAATAGTTCAGGAGAAGTTCGGCGGCCCACGCGCCGGCGGTGCCAGCGCCACCGCGGCCCGCAGTACGGCACTGGGTCCAACCCAAGGCGGCTCGGGCGCAAGCCCTGCCAAGCGCAGCTGCACCTGGGCGGGCGGCAGGCCGGCCAGCCGGTCCTGGGCCAGCAGGCACAGTGGGCAATCGCTGAGGCCGCCAGCCAGCGGGCTCGCCGGTGACGCCGGCAGGTCCGGCGTGCTGGCGTTGGCCAGCCGGTCCGGCCCATTGCTGATGCAGATGTCCTGCAGCGCCATGGCGCCGCCACGGCCCGCGGCCACGCCGCGCAACAGGCTCGGCGCCAGCGCCGACACCATGGCCAGCAACAGGGCCAGCCACAGCGCCCAGGGGCGCCGCAGCCGGGCCCGACCAAAAGGCCTTGCCCTCACGCCAACCAAGCCTTCAGCATAGCCGGCTCGGGCGGTCCGATGGTGCGCTGGACGACGCCATTGCGCCCGATCAAGACCACATAGGGCGTGACGTTGCGCCACTTGGGGTCCACCGCCTGGCGAATCTCGGGCTCAAAGCCGTCAAACGCATAAATGCGGGTGGCGCCCTGGTAATGGTGCGCATGCGCCAAGGCACGCGCGCCTTGGGCGTCCATCACGATGGCGGCCAGCTCCACCGGCTGGGCCGAGGTCATGGCCGCCGTGTGCAGTTGGTCGAAGGCGTCGGGGCAGGTGGAACAGAAGGTGGTGGTGAACACATAGGCCGCCGGCCGCGGGCCCTGGCGCAGCAGGCGCTGCCAGGTTGCGGCCCTGAACGGCGCTACG
>CAJAXU010000405.1 GCA_903948045.1 uncultured beta proteobacterium
GCCGCTGTCAGCCGGCCCCAGACCGCTGGCTCAGCCAGCCGCGCGGCGCTCCAGTGGCCCGTCAGCAGCAGCTGCGTGCCCGCTGGCGTGGCCTGGCGTGTCAGCTGCGGACTGGCTTCGGGCATGGTGGCGTCGGGTCTCGGTGAATCGCCCGAAAAGGGCATGATGCGCCATCGTAACCGCCGATCCAGGCCCGCCCATGCGGCAAAATGGGCCCATGAGCACCGAATTTGACTACATCATCGTTGGCGCCGGCACCGCCGGCTGCCTGCTGGCCAACCGCCTGTCGGCCGACGCCAGTAAGCGCGTGCTGCTGATCGAGGCCGGCCGCCGCGACGACTACCACTGGATCCACATCCCGGTGGGTTACCTCTACTGCATTGGTAACCCTCGCACCGACTGGCTGTACCAGACCGAACCCCAGCCCGGGCTGAACGGCCGCGCCCTGCGCTACCCGCGCGGCAAGACCCTGGGCGGCTGCAGCAGCATCAACGGCATGATTTACATGCGCGGCCAGGCGCGCGACTACGACCAGTGGGCCGACCTCACCGGCGACCCAAGCTGGCGCTGGGAGTCCTCCCTGCCTTACTTCAAGCTGCATGAAGACCACCACGCCGGCGCCACCGCGCTGCACGGCGCGCGCGGCACAGCACCCGCGCTGATGCAGGACGACAGCACGCCCTACCGCAAACTGCTGCGCGGGCGAAATGCCGGCGGCGAGTGGCGCGTCGAGCGGCCGCGCGTGCGCTGGGACATCCTGGACGCCTTTGCCCAGGCCGCGCAGCAGGCCGGCGTACCGGCCACCACCGATTTCAACCAGGGCGACAACGAGGGCGTTTCTTACTTTGAGGTCAACCAGAAGTCGGGTTGGCGCTGGAACACCGCCAAGGCTTTTTTGCGCCCCACCTGCTATGGCCGGCCCAACTTCGAGATGTGGACATCGGCCCAGGTGGCCTCGCTGGTGCTGGAAACCCTGCCCGACGGCCGCCTGCGCTGCAGCGGGGTCACGGTGCACGGCGGCGACCAGATCGTCACCGCCACCGCGCGCGCCGAGGTGATCCTGAGCGCCGGCAGCATCGGCTCGCCCCAGCTGCTGCAGCTGTCGGGTATCGGCCCGGGCGCCTTGCTGCAGCAGCACGGCATTGCGGTGCGGCACGACGCGCCGGGCGTGGGCGCCAACCTGCAGGACCACCTGCAAATCCGCACCGTGTTCACCGTCAGTGGCGTCAAGACCCTCAACACCCAGGCCAATTCGCTCTGGGGCAAGGCCATGATCGGGCTGGAATACGCGCTCAAACGCACCGGCCCGATGAGCATGGCGCCGTCGCAGCTGGGTGCCTGCACCCGCAGCGACCCGGCCCAGCCCTGGCCCAACATCCAGTACCATGTGCAGCCGCTGAGCCTGGACGCCTTTGGCGAGCCGCTGCACCGCTTCAATGCCTTCACCGCCAGCGTCTGCAACCTGAACCCGACCAGCCGCGGCACGGTGCAGATCCAGAGCCCGCGTTTTGACCAGGCCCCGCTGATTTCGCCCAACTACCTCAGCACCGACGCCGACCGCCAGGTGGCGGCCGACTCGCTCCGGGTCACACGCCAGATCGTGGCGCAGCCAGCGCTGGCGCGCTACGCGCCGCAGGAGTACAAGCCCGGCGTCCAGTTCCAGACCGATGCCGACCTGGCGCGCCTGGCCGGCGACATTGCCACCACCATCTTTCACCCCGTCGGTACCACCAAGATGGGTCGGGACGATGACCCGATGGCGGTGGTGGATGCGCGGCTGCGCGTGCGTGGCCCGGGCGGCCTGATTGCCGGCCTGCGGGTGGTGGATGCCGGCGTGATGCCGGTCATCACCAGCGGCAACACCAATTCGCCCACCCTGATGGTGGCCGAGAAGGCGGCGCAGTGGATCTTTGAAGACGCCGCCCAGGCGCGTGCAGGGTAAATCCGCAGAGGGTAAGTCCCGATGTGGCCAGTGCGCCAGTGTCTTACAGTCGAGCCAACTCACCAGGGCCGCAAGGCCCAACCAAGGCGAGAGGCCCAGGAGACATGCCGGGCTGCACTGACCCAGTGCACAGCGGCACCACAGCCAATGCGCTCAGAAAAAACACCGGCAACCCCGGTGTTTTTTTGTTTGTACGCCCAACTTGGGTGCTGGAGCAGAGCGGCTTGATCGTCCGGCGAGAACAGTGGGAGAATGCGCTGTATGACAAGCAGTCCAGCCAGGTACCAGGAAACCAAGGAACACAGCGCCGAAATCGTGCGGCAGGTGCTGGCTTTGATGGGGCAGCATGACGCCGCCTTCCACCCACTTAATTTCGCGGTTTGGTACGAGTATGTGGCCGGCATCAACAGCCGCTTGACGCAGGCGCTGAACCTGGCGCTGCAAACCGAGCCCCGTTTGTCCGACGCGACGCTGGCCGGCTTGCACCAAGAATTTGTGGCCGAACCCGATGCGCAGTCGATGCAGCAAGTCAGCCTGCAGTTGCAGCGGGTGATGACCGGGGTCTGGGGCAGTGCCTCGCGGGCTGGCGAGCGGGCCGGGGCCTATGAGGGCCAGTTGAACGAACTGGTCCACGAGATCAAGAGCGACGCGCCCCTGGCGGTGCAGCCGTTGATCAGCCGTATTCTGGATGAAACCGCCCAGATGGGCCTGAGCGCGCGGGAACTGTCCAGCGAGGTGACGCTGTGCCGGCTGGAGATTGACCGTCTGTCCAATGAGCTGACCCGCGCCCTAGATGAGGCCCTGATTGACCCGCTCACAGGTATTTTGAATCGCAAGGGCTTTGACCAAAGCCTGGCCGCCATGGTGGAGGCCTTGCCCAAGACGGGCGGCGCGCACTGCATGATTCTGTTTGACATCGACCTGTTCAAGAAGGTCAACGACCTGTATGGCCATGTCATGGGCGACCGCGTCATTCAGGCCGTGGGCGAAACGCTGAAGGCCTGCGCGGCCCACTTGGCGTCCCATTCGGTGGCCCGTTATGGTGGCGAAGAGTTTGTCATCCTGTTGCCCGATTGTTCCTTGGAGTTGGCCAGCCAGGTGGCAGAAACGGTCCGGCAACGCACCAAGTCCATCAAAATCCGCGACCGCCGCTCAAAAAGTGTGGCGGTGTCGATCACCATCTCTGGCGGCGTGGCCGCCCTCAGGCCAGGCGACCAGGCCAATGCCCTGGTCGAACGGGCCGATCGGGCGCTGTACCAATCCAAATTGGCCGGACGCGACCGCATCACGGCTTGTTGAGGTCCGTCGGTGCGCCGGGCGCCGGCCAGGCCAGGTCGCTCACGCTCCGCGCTTTGCCAAGTGGCGCCAAGGCCTGGCCTTTTTGCACCGCCGCAATGTCTTCCACGCTGGGGTAACGGCCCGTCAACCAGTAATCAAACACGCGGCGGGCAATGGGCGCGGCGTTTTGTCCGCCAAAGCCGGCGTTTTCCACGACCATGGCCAGCGCGATTTTCGGCGCCTCGGCTGGCGCAAACGCCATGTAGAGCGCATGGTCGCGCAGCCGTTCATCGATACGGGATGCGACGTATTTTTCGCCCTGCTTGATCTGAAAGACCTGGGAGGTGCCGGTTTTGCCGGCACTGGTATAGCCAGCCCCAACAAAGCTGGACGCCGAGGTGCCCTCAATGTTGACGCCCACCAATGCATCCCGGATAACGGCAATGTTTTCGGGCTTGGCCACCACTTGCCCCACGGCCTCTTGGGTGGTTGTCCGTGGGCTGCGCGTCAGCACATCCACCACTTGACGCACCAGATGCGGCTTCATCTTGACCCCGTTGTTGGCCAGGGTGGCGGTGGCAGACGCCAACTGCAACATGGTGAAGTTGTTGTAGCCCTGCCCAATACCCAGTGAGATGGTCTCGCCGGCGTACCATTTCTGCTGGTCGGCGCGCTTGTAGGCCCGTCGTTTCCAGTCGGTCGAGGGCAGCAGGCCGCGCACCTCGCCCCAAATGTCGATGCCCGTCAGTTCGCCAAAACCAAAACGCTGCATCTGATCGTGAATTGTGTCGACCCCCATGTCATTGGCCAGGATGTAGTAATAGGTGTCGCACGATTGAACGATCGAGCGGTACATATCGACCATGCCATGGCCGCCTTCCTTGTCATCGCGAAAGCGATGGGCGCCAAACATGAAAAACCCCGGGTCGGCAATCGATTGTTCGGGCCGCCGGGCACCGGTCTCCAAGGCCGCCAGGGCCATGAAGGGCTTGTAGGTCGAGCCGGGCGGGTAGGTGCCTCGCAGCGCGCGGTTGAGCAGGGGCTTGTCGGGTGACTCGTTCAAGGCCTGCCAGCTCTCGCTGTCGATGCCTTCCACAAACAGGTTGGGGTCAAAGGTGGGCTTGCTGACAAAGGCCAGGATTTCCCCGGTCTTTGGGTCCAGCGCCACCAGCGCCCCCCGGCGTGGCCCATACAGTTCCTCGATCAATTGCTGCAACTTGATGTCGATCGACAGCTGCACGGTGTTGCCCGGTGTGGCCGGTTGGCTGGCGAGTTTGCGGGTGGCACGACCGCCCGCTGAGGTTTCGACCGAATCAACACCGGTGACACCATGCAACTCGGCCTCGAAACTCTGTTCGATGCCCAGTTTGCCGATGTACTCCGTGCCGCGGTAGTTGGCCGGATCGTCTGACTCTTCAAGCTTCTCCTTTTCGGCGCTGTTGATTCGCCCGATGTAGCCGATCACATGGCTGGCGAGCTCGCCATAGGGGTAATTGCGGAACAAACGGGCCTTGATGTCCACCCCGGCGAAGCGGTAGCGCTGCGCCGCAAAGCGCGCCACCTCTTCATCACTGAGCCGGGTGCGCAGGGGCAATGACTCGAAGCTCTTGGACTCCTCCATCAGCTTGCGAAAGCGGCGGCGGTCGCGCGCGCTGATGTCCACCACCTGGGCCAGCTGGTCGATCGTCTGCTCCAGGTTGCTGACCTTGGAGGGCGTGACTTCCAGCGTGTAGGCCGGGTAATTGGTGGCCAGCACAATGCCTTCGCGGTCAAGGATCAGGCCGCGGTTGGGCACCACCGGAATGATGGCTGTGCGGTTGCTTTCAGCCTGTTCCAGCAGGTCCCCATGCCGGACAACCTGCAAATAGACCAGCCGCAGGGTCAGCAACGCAAAGCAGGCCACGACCACCAGGCTGGCGACCAGCACCCGGTCGCGAAAGCGACCCAGGTCAGCCTCGACATTGCGCAGCTCGGTCATGGTGGTGGGCGTCTCGGCACGACAGGCTAGAGCGGCCGGTGCGCGTCAGGGTCAGGGGCCCGGCGCTGCGGCAGCAGCAGCAGCACGCTGACCAGCGGCCACAGCAGCGCCTCCAGCAGCGGTGCCAGCAGGATTGGTAGCCCCGGGAAGGTGCCACCAGCCGCCATGCGCACGCTCAGTTCCACCGCGTGCGCCAGCAGGAATAGGGGCAAGATCTGCAGGGCTTGAGAGGGCACGGTGAACCAGGGCAGCCGTCGCTGCAGCCCAATGGCAAGAAAGCCCATAGCGGTGTAGGCCAGGGCGTGTTGGCCCAGCATCGAGCCCTGGTGCACATCCAGCAGCAGGCCAAACAGAAAAGCGGAGCCCATACCGACCCGGTGCGGCTGATGCACGATCCAGAAGACCAAGACCAAGGCCAGCACATCAGGCACCCAGGCAGCCCGGCCCCACAGACCCATGTTGAGCAACATGTTCAGGCTGAGGGCGGCCGTCAGCGTACCCCAGATGAACAGGGGCTGCGCCGGCAGCAGCAGTTGTTGGCCAGGACGCATGATCATTGGCGCCTCCCCTTTCTGGGCAGCACCGACCCGGTACGGGCTTCGTCCGGCGGCGGTGCCGGCACCGCTACGGGCGTCAGCACCATCACATGCTCGACACCGCTCACCAGCGCCAGGGGC
Source organism: uncultured beta proteobacterium (assembly GCA_903948045.1). Taxonomy (GTDB): domain Bacteria; phylum Pseudomonadota; class Gammaproteobacteria; order Burkholderiales; family Burkholderiaceae_C; genus Rhodoferax. The sequence goes on from CAJAXU010000405.1 coordinate 5,876, forward strand.
TGGCAGCTGATGCGCGCAAAGCCCGAGTCCGCTCGCCGCTCCACTTTGTCGATTCGGGCGACCGGCAGCCCGGCCGGGTAGACACCGTCCACGCCACTGGTGCTCAACAGGTCACCGACCTGGACGTCGGCGTTGGCGGCCATGAAGCGCAGCTCCAGCGCGCCGCCCCGCGATGCGGGATCTCCAAAAGCTAGGCCACGCGCCCCGGTGCGGGTGTTGAGCACCGAGATCGCCTGGTCCCGGTCGGTCACCAAGGTCACCTCGCTCACCAGCGGGTAGACCCGTGTCACCTGCCCCAGCACGCCGGCCTCATCCAGCACCGGCGAGCCGGTTGCCACGCCGTGGACCAGGCCGCGGTCGATGATCACCTTGCGGGTGTACGGGTCAGCCGCGTCGTACAGCACCTGCGCGGCCTGACCGGGCGTGTTCAGCCGCTCGCGCAGCCCCAGCAGTTGGCGCAAGCGGGCGTTTTCGATGCTGAGTTGCTCCACTTGCCCGGCACGCTGTGATTGCAGGTTCAGTTTCTGCTGGGCCGCCGTGACTGCGGTCTGGGCGGTCCTGAGGGATTCAAAATAGTCATTGCCTTGCTGTGCCCAGGTGACCGGCCGCATGACCAGCCATTGCAGCGGGTACAGCGCGGTGGCGATGGTCGCGCGCAGCGGGCGCGCGACCTGAAAACGCGTGTCAGCCACCATCAACACCAGTGCCAGCAGGCTAAAAAACGCAAGCCGGGTCAGGGCCGACGGCCCTTGCCTAAAAAAGGGGGGTGGCGTTCTGTTCAGCGTACCGAGAGGCATCGCCGCAACCGCCTTCTATTCGCTGGTGAAAATCGAGCCCAGGCGATCCATGCGCTCCAGCGCAATGCCGCAGCCACGCACCACGCAGGTCAGCGGGTCTTCCGCCACCAGCACCGGCAGGCCGGTTTCTTCGGCCAGCAGGCGATCCAGGTCGCGCAGCAGGGCGCCACCGCCGGTCAGCATCATGCCGCGGTCGGCAATGTCGGCGCCGAGTTCGGGCGGGGTCTGTTCCAGCGCGTTTTTCACGGCCGAGACAATGTTGTTGAGCGGATCGGTCAGGGCTTCCAAAATCTCGTTGGACGAGATCGTGAAGCTGCGCGGCACGCCTTCGGACAGGTTGCGGCCCCGCACCTCCATCTCGCGCACCTCGCTGCCGGGAAAGGCCGAGCCAATTTTCTTCTTGATGGCCTCAGCCGTGGGCTCGCCGATCAACATGCCGTAGTTGCGGCGGATGTAGTTGATGATGGCCTCGTCGAACTTGTCACCACCCACCCGCACGCTGCCCTTGTAGACCATGCCGCCCAGCGAGATGACGCCGACTTCGGTGGTGCCGCCGCCGATGTCGACCACCATCGAGCCACTGGCCTCTGACACCGGCAGGCCAGCGCCAATGGCGGCTGCCATCGGTTCTTCAATCAGGTAAACATCGCTGGCGCCTGCGCCCAGGGCCGACTCGCGGATGGCGCGGCGCTCGACCTGGGTTGAGCCGCAGGGCACGCAGATGATGATGCGCGGGCTGGGGCGGAAGATGCTGCGCGGGTGCACCATCTTGATGAACTGCTTGAGCATCTGCTCCGTGACGGTGAAGTCGGCGATCACGCCGTCTTTCATCGGGCGAATGGCCTCAATGTTGCCCGGCACCTTGCCGAGCATGGCCTTGGCCTCTTTGCCCACGGCCTGAATGGTCTTTTTACCCTGTGGGCCACCTTCGTGGCGAATCGCGACAACCGAAGGTTCATCGAGCACGATGCCTTTGTCGCGAACGTAAATCAGGGTGTTGGCAGTGCCAAGATCGATGGCCAGGTCAGTGGAAAAATACTGACGGAATGCTCCAAACATTAAGAAATCCTCTCGGGCGTGGCCGGCTGCAGTGGCCGCCAACGCCGTGTTGACTGGTGCGTGATGGTGTTTTTCCGGCGCAAACCTGCGCTTTCGCAGACCCGCATCTAAAGGCAGGATAATACTCCATCGCCTTATGAATCAGGGGCCCGACCGCCCCAAGTTAGGGCGGTTTTACAACCGGTTGCCAACGAAATTTCGCCATGTCCCTCACCCCTTCCGACATTGCCCGTATTGCCAACCTGGCGCGGCTCGAACTCCAGCCGGCCGAGAGCGCGCGCATGTTGACCCAGATCAACGGTTTTTTTGGCCTGGTGGAAACCATGCGCGCGGTCGACACCACCGGCATCGAGCCGCTGGCGCATCCGTTTGCCACCGTGCAGGACGTGACCCTGCGCCTGCGCGACGACCAGGTGAGCGAGACCAACCAGCGCGAGGCCAACCAGCGCAGTGCCCCGGCTGTCGAAAACGGCTTGTTCTTGGTGCCGAAAGTGATCGAGTAAGCCATGAGTGACCTTCACACCCTGGGCGTGGCCGAATTGGCTGCGCTGTTGCAAAAGAAACAGGTGAGCGCGGTGGAATTGGCCACCCGCATGCTCGCCCGCCTGGGCGGCAACCCGCACCAGGCGTTTTTGAGTGTCGACTCCGAGGTCACGCTGGCGCAAGCCAAGGCGGCTGATGCCCGCCTTGCCGCAGGCGAACGCTCGCCTTTGCTGGGCGTGCCGATTGCCCACAAGGACATCTTCGTTACCAAAGACTTCCCCACCACGGCGGGTTCGCGCATGCTGGAGGGCTACCGCTCGCCCTTCAACGCCACGGTGGTGCAGCGCTTGGCTGATGCCGGCATGGTGACTTTGGGCAAACTCAGCTGCGATGAATTTGCCATGGGCTCGGCCAA
>CAJAXU010000406.1 GCA_903948045.1 uncultured beta proteobacterium
GCTTGGCTGGCGGTGCTGGTGTTTGTGTCGGCGTTTCAGGTGATGCTGACCTCAACCGATGTGCGTGCCGAGGCTTACCTCACGGGCAGCATCATGGGCGCCTGTTACTACTGGCTGCGCCATGACGCCACCCCAAGGCTGAAGTACCTGCTGCTGGGCGCTTTGTTCAGCGCCACGGCGGTAATGACCAAGGGCATCTTTACCCTGATCACCATCAGCAGCGGCCTGGTGGCGCTGTGGTTCTACCAGGGCCGCTGGCGCGAGCTGTGGCGGGGTAAATGGTGTCTGGCGCTGGCGCTGACGCTGCTGTTCACCACGCCGGAGTTGCTGGCGCTGTACCTGCAGTTTGACGCCCAGCCCGACAAACTGGTGTTTGGCCGCACAGGCGTCTCGGGCATCCGCTTTTTTGTGTGGGACAGCCAGTTTGGCCGCTTTTTCAACACCGGCCCGATCCGCAACACCGACGGCAACCCGGCCTTCTTTCTGCATGTGTTCCTGTGGGCCTTCTTGCCCTGGGTGGCCGTGGCTGTTGCCGCGCTGGGGCAGGCCTGGCGCGGCTGGCGCCGCAATGACGGGCGCGGGCGGGGCCAGTTGGTGGTCCTCGGCGCCTCCTTCGCCGTGACCTTTGGCTTGTTCAGCCTGACCAGCTTCCAGCTCGATTACTACACGGTGATCGTGTTCCCGTTCGCCGCCATCCTGTGCGGCCAGTACCTGGCCACGGTGCTGGCCCAGCCCGACGGCCGGCGCGGACTGGCACTGGCCCAGCTTGGCACGGCCGTTCTGATGGCCGGGCTGGCCCTGGCACTGGCGCTGTATGTCGGCCAGCCCGTCGTGACCGGCATGGTGGTGCTGGTCCTGCTGCTGGTGGGGCTGACCTTGAGCCAGCTGTGGCCCACGCCCTGGCGCGCCCGGGCCCTGCTGGTTCTGCCGGTGTGCGGCGTGGCCCTGCTGTACAGCTTTATCACGGTGCTGATGACCCTGACCTACCTGTCGCTCGGGCTGGCCTACAACGCCAACCGGCTACTGGCGACGCAGTCCCCCGCTGCCATTTATGTCTGGCAGATGGACCTGGTGGCCCGGGAGCTGGGGCTTTACAACCCGGCGCCCACCTTCTCCGTGAGTGAGCCTGCGCGCTTGCCTGCGGCGGGGCAGCCCTACTACCTGGTGATCCGGGCGGCGCAACTGGCGCAAGTGGACCCTTTGCCGGGACGCGTCGAACCCGTGGCGCAAGGCCGCTGGGTGGTCGACAAGACCGGCCTGCTGCCGCGCATGCTGCAGTTGGCCCGGGGCACAGAGCCGCCCGAAGACATCCGCATTGTGCGCATTGACCCTGGCCTGCGCTGAGCGCTGCTGCGGCCAGGGAAGGCGCCTACGCCAAGCCCGGCACACACCATTGATACAAATCAAGGGGCCCAGCGGGGTGCTGCTGATAATGGACTTGAATTTTTCAAGGACTCAACTATGGCCAACAACGCCGGGCATTTTGAAGCGCTGGATGCGTGCCACCTTGACATCGCGCAGCACATTCAAGCGCTGGGCACTTTGGCCCAACACATCGAGGACCACGGCATTGACGACCATGCCCGGCACGAGGCGCACAGCATCGAAGCCTTCTTCTCAAGCACATCGCGCCAACACCACGCGCAAGAGGAGCGGGACGTGTTCCCAGCCCTGTTGGCCAGTGGTGACGCCGCACTGGCCACCGCCGTTCGGACCTTGCAACAGGACCACGGCTGGATCGAGGAAAACTGGATCGAAGTCGGCCCCCGTTTGCGTGCCATTGCCTCAGGCAATGGCTGGACGGATCCCGCCGAGTTCCAAAGCTATGTCGACGTGTTCACGGCGCTGATGCGCGACCATATCGCGCTGGAAGAGCGCCTGATCTATCCACAGGCCAAGGCCCTCTGGGCACAAGCCCTGTCACAAAGCCGCAAGCACTAGGTTCGCCCGCCCCGCATCCCGCCTCGCTTGTTATCATGGCCGAGCGTCTGCTTTGGCTGCGTCCGACGCCGTCCTTGCCGTGCAACCCTTTACTGACGCTTCAGCCGTTGGCAAAATCAGCTTCTGCCCTGGTGTCAGGGGATGCTTTGTCAGCGCCGTTGTCAGGCAAGGTTTTGGCCGCTAGCCCTTTACCGGCGGACCTTTTGTGCTACGAACTTGATAGCGTAATGATGACCACGAGTGACCGTAAGCCTTTTGAAATTGCGCGCGATGCCTTGAAGCAGATCACCGCCCGCAAAATGCAGCCCACGCCGGCCAATTACCAAGCCATTTACAACGAGATTGCCGGCACCGCCAATGACCCGCCGTTTCCGATGGAGCGCCTGCGCGACATCGCACGGGTCCTGCCGGCCAAGACGCCTGGGCAGCTCAAACAACGCGCGCTGTTTGAGTCCGCCATCGGTCAGCTCAGCTGGAGCGGAGTCAAAAACGCCCTGGTTGCCTATGGCGGCTTTACCCCGGCGGTCACACTGCATGGCGCTGGCGCCCCGCTCGCTGCTGGTGCGACAGCCCCGGCCGCAGCACTGAGTGCGCCTGCGCTGACAGCCGAATTCCTGGGCCAGATCGCCCGCATGATCGAGTTCATGCTGCCGGCCATGGGCGACGAGGATGAGCGCTTCGGCGAACAGGCCCAAACCCTGCTGGCAGCCATGCGGCGACCAGCGGCAGAGACCGACGTGGGTGGCGTGAAAATCATGCTGGCCAACTTCAGCCACCGCGTCTCCTTTGCCGCCGAAGAGCAGCTCGAAGTCAAATCCACCCTGCTCAGGCTGTTGCAGCTGATCATCCAGAACATCGGCGCGCTGTGCCTGGATGACCGTTGGCTCAAGGGTCAGACCGACGCATTGATGGCGGCGGCCATGCCGCCCCTGACGCTGCGTCGGCTCGATGACGTGGAACGCCGGCTCAAAGATGTGATCCTCAAGCAATCGGAGGCCAAGGGCCGGCTGCTCGATGCGCAAACCGAAATGCGGCAAATGCTGGCGATGTTTGTCGAGCGGCTGTCTCACATGACCGAGTCCACCAGCGCCTACCACGGCAAGCTGGAAGAAACCGCACGCCTGATTGAGCAAGCCCAGTCTTTTGCCGAGATCACGCCGGTCTTGAAGGACATTGTCGGCACCACCCGAACCATGGCCAGCGACAGCCTGTCGGCGCGCGATCAGCTGCGCGACATGCAAGAGCGGGTGGACGCCTCCGAGGTCGAGCTGGCCAAACTTCACCAGCAACTCGACCGCATCAGTGCCCAAGCCCGGCACGACCCGCTCACCGGTGCGCTGAACCGCAAAGGCCTGGATGAAGCGATGGAGCGGGAGGTGTCTAATGTGCGTCGAAAAGGGCTGCCACTGTGCATGGGCATGCTCGACATTGACAACTTTAAATTGCTGAATGACCGTCTGGGCCATGCTTCAGGCGACTCGGCGCTGACGCATTTGGCCAATGTGGCCCGCGAAGTCATGCGTCCGCAAGACTCTCTGGCCCGCTACGGCGGCGAGGAATTCGTGCTGCTGCTGCCCGACACCGCGCTGGACCAAGGCATTGAGGCCATGACCCGCCTGCAGCGTGAGCTGACCAAACGGTTCTTCATGGCCGGCACGGAAAAAGTCCTGATCACCTTCAGTGCCGGTGTGGCACAACTGGGCGAAGAGGAGAATGGCGCCGAGGCGATCCGGCGAGCTGACCAGGCCATGTACCTGGCCAAACGGGCCGGGAAAAACCGGGTATTGGGCGCCTGAGCGCCAAACTTTAAAAGGGGCTGTCTTCATGCTTTATTTGCTGCTTGGTTTGGTGGTGTTTCTAGGCGTGCACTCGGTACGCATCTTTGCCGAGGACTGGCGCAACCAGACCCGGACGCGCCTTGGCGAGGCGGCCTGGAAGGGGCTTTACAGCCTGGTCTCTCTCGCCGGCCTGGCCCTGCTGATTTGGGGTTTTGGCCAGGCAAGACAGCAGCCGGTGCAGCTCTGGAGCCCACCCGCCGGTATGCGGCACCTGGCGTCGGTGCTGATGCTGGCGTCCTTCGTGCTGCTGGTGGCCAGCTACGTGCCAGGTAACCGCATCAAGGCTCGGCTGCACCACCCGATGGTGCTGGGGGTGAAGTTCTGGGCGCTGGCGCACCTGCTGGCCAATGGTACGGTGGCGCATGTGCTGCTGTTCGGTAGCTTCCTGGCCTGGGCCGCGCTGGATTTTCGGGCCGCCCGGCAACGCGACCGGCTGCAGCACACCCGCTATCCCGAAGGCACCACCGGCGCAACAGGGGTGACGGTGGCGATTGGTGTGGCAGCCTGGATTGGCTTCACCCTCTGGCTGCACGGGCTGCTGATCGGGGTCCGCCCGCTGGGTTAACCATGAGCATTCGCAACCTCGATTCGCTGTTTGACCCGCGCTCCATCGCGGTGTTTGGCGCGTCGCAGCGTGCGGGCAGCGTGGGCGCCACGGTTTGGCACAACCTGAGCAGCGGCGGCTACACCGGGCTGCTGTATGCCGTCAACTCCCGCCCGGGCGCGTTGGGTGAGCAAGTCGCCTATGCCCGAGCCGCCGATTTGCCCACGGTGCCGGAGCTCGCCGTGATCTGCACCCCCCCGGCCACGGTGCCGGGGCTGATTGACGAGCTGGCCCGGCTGGGCACCCGCGCCGCCGTGGTCATGACCGCCGGCATGAACGACCCGCAAAAGCAAGCCATGCTGAACTCTGCCCGGCCGCACCTGCTGCGCATCATCGGGCCCAATTGCATCGGCTTGCTGGCGCCGCACAAGGGCCTGAACGCCAGCTTTGCCCACGTCAATGCCCAGCCGGGGGAACTGGCCTTTGTCTCGCAGTCGGGCGCCCTGGTCACCGCCATGCTGGACTGGGCACGGGGCCAGGCCATCGGCTTTTCTCATTTTGTGTCGCTGGGCGAGCATGCCGACGTCGATTTTGGTGACATGCTCGACTTCCTGGCCACCGACCCGAAAACCCGCGCCATTCTGCTCTACGCCGAGTCGATCGAGTCGCCACGCAAATTCATGTCGGCCGCACGGGCGGCGGCGCGCAACAAGCCGGTGATCGTGGTCAAAGCTGGCCGCTCGCCGCTAGGCCAGCTGGCGGCAGCCTCGCACACCGGGGCGATGGCCGGCTCTGACCTGGTGTTTGACGCGGCTATTGCCCGCGCCGGCATGCTGCGGGTCAACACGCTGCAAGAGCTGTTTCTGGCGGCCACCACCCTGTCGCGCTTTCGCACCAACACCAGCGACAGCCTGACCATCCTGACCAACGGCGGTGGCGCCGGCGTCATGGCAGCCGACGCTGCGGCCTTTGCCGACGTGCCGCTGGCCACCTTGAGCGAAGCCACCAGGCACAAGCTCGATGCCGTGCTGCCCGCCAACTGGTCACACAGCAACCCGGTGGACATCATTGGCGACGCCCCGGTGGCGCGCTACCAGCAGGCGCTGAGCATTCTCAATGACGACCCCGACACCGGAGCGCTGCTGTTCATCCACGCCCCCACCGCCATCGTGCCAAGCGCTGACATCGCCCAGGCCCTGGTGCCGCTGGCGCAGCACGACGCCCACGTGGCGTCGCGGCTGATGAGTTGCTGGCTGGGTGATGCCGCCGTGGCACAGGCACGCAAGACCTTTCAGGACGCCGGTATTGCCGGCTTTGACACGCCCGAGCAGGCGGTGCGCGCTTTCTCCATGCTACTGCGCTACCGCCACAACCAGCTCGAGTTGTCGCAAGCGCCACCCGCCATGCTGGCCAACCAGCGCCCGGACAGCGCCAGCATCCGGCAAATTGTGCAAGCCGCGCTGGCCGCCGGTCGCACCCTGTTGAGCGAGCCCGAGGCGAAGGCCGTGCTGCAGGCCTGTGGTATCCCGGTGGTGGCCACGCAGCGCGTCGCGGCCACGGCTGACGCCGCCGCCCAGGCTGCCACGGCATTGGGCTTTCCGGTGGTGCTGAAGATTTTGTCGGATGACATTTCGCACAAGTCGGACGTGGGCGGTGTCGCCCTGAACCTGGCCGATGAGGCCGCCGTGCGCCATGCCGCAGCCACCATGCTGGCGCGGGTACAGCAGCAATTGCCGCAAGCACGGGTGCAGGGCTTTACCGTGCAAAGCATGGTGCAACGCCGCCATGCGCAAGAGTTGATTGTGGGCAGCGCGATTGACCCGGTGTTTGGCCCGGTGATCCTGTTTGGGCAGGGCGGCACTGCGGTCGAGGTCATGGCCGACCGGGCTGTGGCCCTGCCACCGCTGAACGTGCCACTGGCCCGGGCGCTGGTGGCGCGCACCCGGGTGGCCCGCCTGTTGGCGGGCTGGCGCGACACCCCGGCGGTTGATGCTGACGCGCTGCACCACGTGCTGATGGCGGTGTCGCAGCTGCTGGCCGAAATTCCAGAGATTGCCGAGCTTGACATCAACCCGCTGATCGTCAATTTTGAAGGCGCCATTGCGCTGGATGCGCGCATCCGGGTCAGCGCCACCGGGCCGGCCGGCGCCGACCACTTCGCCATTCGGCCTTACCCGGCCCAACTGGAAGAGCAGGTGCTGTGGCAGGGCCGCTCGGTCTGCCTGCGCCCGATCCGCCCAGAAGACGAGGCGCAGCACATGGCCTTCTTGCAGGCGCTGGACCCGGAAGACGTGCGGATGCGGGTGTTTTACAGCCGGCGCAGCATGGCGCGCAGCGAGCTCGCCCGCTTGGTGCAAATTGACTACGCGCGCGAAATGGCGTTTGTGGCCTTGGCCGACGGCCCCGATGGGCAGCTGCAGACCCTGGGCGTGGTGCGTGCCATGACCGACCCCGACAACATCGAGGCCGAGTTTGGCGTGATCGTCCGCTCTGACCTCAAAGGCAGCGGGCTGGGCCTGTTGCTGATGCAGAAAATAATCGCCTACCTTCGCAGCCA
>CAJAXU010000407.1 GCA_903948045.1 uncultured beta proteobacterium
AGTGACTGGAGTTCAGACGTGTGCTCTTCCGATCTAGGGCATCGGCCACCATCACCGGCACGCGCGCATAGTCGCTTTTGATCTCGTAACTGGGGTCGCACAGCACCAGGGCCCGGCGCGCCGGCGGCGGCAGAAACTTCTTCAGGCCCTCAAAACCATCTTCGCGCAGCACCGCCACCTGGCGCCCGGCGTCAAGCTGGGCGATGTTGGCGCTCAGCGTTTTAGCGTCGGTCGGGTGCAGCTCAAACAGCTTGAGCTTGTCACGATCGCGCAGCAGGTGCTGGATGATGAACGGCGAGCCGGGGTAAACGCGCTGGCTGGGCTTATTGTTAAAGCTGGCCACCAAGTCTAGGTAGTCCTGCAGCATCGGCGCAGGTGCCTCTGCTACTTTAATGATAGCAGACTTTCCTTTGCTGGCGGGGGCTAAGGCCTGTTTTTCTTCAGAAAGCAGACGCAGAAAGCCGTCGGCCGCCTCACCGCTGGTCTGCGCGTAGTCGCCGTCCAGCCGGTACAGGCCGGCGCCGGCATGGGTGTCAAAGACGGTCAAGGCCGTGTCTTTTTGCGTCATGTGGCGCAGCACGGCCAGCAGCGTCATGTGTTTGAGGACGTCGGCATGGTTGCCGGCATGAAAGGCGTGGCGGTAACTGAACATGGGTGTGATGGTAACCGTCGCCGACTTCGCCTGGGACGCATCGCCCGGGCCAGTCCTGGCGACCGGCGCAGCACTTGTCCTTGTGGGCCAACCAGGCGGTGCCAAGCAAACAATTTGAAAATAGTTTGAAATTAGGCCTAAATTACCCCCTAAATCTGCCGTTAAGAACTTACGAAGCCGGAAAAAAGCCCTTATCCAACCAGCGAGCTTGGCCCCCTATGCAATTTCCACCCATTGATCGAAGCCCCACGTCGCGCCCCGTCGGTGCGGACGCGGCCACGCTCGCCGCGGTGCGGGTGATCCCGGTGTCGCCGGTGAACCCCGCTGCGTCTGCCAACGCCAATCCGCCTGCCACGCCCGGCGTGGTCAACATGGTTGGCAAGTCGCCCAAGCTCGAGGCCGGCGAGGGGGTCTACACCAGCGTCGCGGACCCAACGCGGCGCGGCGTCCAGGACAACACCCCCAAAGACTGGACCATTCACCGGCCAGCACCCGAGAAAGTGGAAGACCCGCCGCCGATCCCGATCTCCAAGGTGCTGATGGACCATTTGGAAACGCTCTGGGCCGCCAGCGCCAGCGCGGTGCAGGTGCAGCAGCAGGTGAAGAACCAGATGGATGGCAACCAGACTCAGGCGAGCTCATCCATCCAGCCCAGCTCGGCGGCCATCCAAGCCGTGACGCTGGCGCCAGGCAAGGTCAACAAAAACGAAAAAATCTGAGGCGGCTGGTACCTGGCCCCTCAAGCTGGCGGGCGTGCTGACTCAGCCAGTCTGTTCAACCAGCCGATAGCGCGCGGCAGCGCCCGCCAGTTGCGGCTGCAACACCCAGCGCGTGTCGTGAAATGCCGCTACCGCCGGCCGGTGTGCTATTGAAAACAGAGCGCCTTCCCCAGTATTGACAAGGGCTAGCAGCCGTTCATACACTTTTTTCTCGGTGGCCTCGTCGAGCGCGCTGGTCGCTTCGTCGGCAAACACCCAGCGTGGTTGCTTGAGCAGCACGCGGGCAATCGCCAAGCGCTGTTGCTCGCCGCCCGACAGCTGCTGGCCCCAGGCGCCGGCCTCGTCCAGCCGCTCGGCCAGCGCCGGCAACTCGGCCTCCTGCAGGGCCTGGCGCAGCTGCGCATCGCTGTAGCGCTCGGCCAGTGCCGGGTAGGCCAGCGCGTCGCGCAGCGGTCCGTTCGGGAAATAAGGCCGCTGTGGGATGAACATGGCGTCCATCGGCCGTGCCAGCGTGCCGGTGGCAAAGGGCCAGATGCCGGCCAGGGTACGGAACAAGGTTGATTTGCCGCTGCCCGACGGCCCCTGCAGCAGCACCCGGGCGCCGGCGGCAGCGTGCAGCGTGGTGTCGGCCAGCAGCACATTGCCGTTGGGTAGCGCCAGGCTCAGGTCAGCCACGTCCAGTGCTTCTGAATCGATAGCAGCCAAGGGCTGCTGGGCGTGGCTTAGCGCCACAAATGATGCCTCAAAACTGGTCAGCCGGTCGGTCGTGGCGCGCCAGCTGGCCAGGTTGCTGTAGCTGTCCACAAACCAGCTCAAAGCCCCCTGCACTTGGCCGAAGGCGCTGGAGATCTGCATCAGCTCGCCGAGCTGGATGGCGCCACTGAAAAAACGCGGCGCCGCCACCACAAACGGGAACACCACCGCCGCCTGGCCAAAAAAACTGGTGAACCAGACCAGGTTCTTCTGCGCCTTGATCAGCCGCAGGTAGTTGCCGAGCACGCGTGAAAAGCGCAGGTCCAGCTGCGCCAGCTCCACCGCCTCGCCCCGGTCCAGCGCAATCGATTCGCTGTACTCGCGCACCCGCACCATGTGGTGCCGGAAATCAGCCTCCACCCGCTGCTGCTCGAAGTTGAGCCGAATCTGCGGCCGCCCAATGTAGTGCGTGAGCAGGCTCCCGGCGGCACAGTACAGCACCGCCATCCAGACCATGAAGCCCGGAATGTTGTAGCTGCTGCCGCCCAAGGTGAAGGCAAAGCCGCCCGACAGGCCCCACAAAATACCGACAAAGCTGACCAGCGTGACCAGCGCGTTGAGCAGGCCCATGCTCAGCGACACGGTGTAGGTGGTGAACAGATTGATGTCCTCCTGGATGCGCTGGTCCGGGTTGTCCGGGTTGGCCTGGCCGGCGTTGGGCTGCTGCTGGAAGCGCATCAGCTCCAGCCGGTAAAACGCCTGGCCATCGAGCCAGCGCTGCAGGTAATGGCTGGTCATCCAGGTGCGCCAGCGCACCTCCAGCAGCTGCGTCAGGTAAAACTTGTAGACCGCCAGGATGATGAAGGCAAAGGCCAGCCAGGTGAAGCGCCCCAGCTGGGCCCAGAACACCGACTCATTCTTCTCCTGCAGCGCGTCATAAAACAGCTTGTTCCAGTCGTTGAACAGCACCGCCATGTACACCAGCCCCAGGTTCAGCGCCACGATCGCCGCCAGCAGGCCGCGCGCCCGCCACTTGTCCTGCGAGGCAAAGTAGGGCTGGGTTAAGGCCCAGGCGCGGCTGGCGAAGGTCTTGAAGTCCTGGAGTTTTTGCTGGGCTGTCATGGGTGTTTCCTCGCGGGTCGCTGCGGTAATCGGAGTATCTCTTGTTGGCCTTGGGGCGAGGTTGTTGGCGAGCGGCAGGGGTCGACCGCATGCCGCCGCTCGTGTCCCTCCGCCCTGCGGGCTCCTTCCTTGACCTCGCCGCAACACGCAGTCAACCCCTGCCGCAGCGGAAATGGTTGGCCCTTAGCGCGCAAAAACACCTCTTGATCAGGGCGGTGGGGCGTTCGGCGCAGCGGCATCAAGAAGGAGCCCGCAGGGCGGGTGAGTGCGCCCGTGAAGGCGCGACATCAGCACAGTGAAAGTCTGTGCCAGGGTAAGCCAAGACCCTGTAGCTGAAGGTAACTGCGTCGCTGTGAGGCGGGGTTGGGAGCAACTGGAGGCGAACTGGCAGTCCACAGGATGACGAACTCGATTCGGCGGTGTGTGGCGACGAGCCTCTTCTCTCAAGGCGAAGTCCGAAATACGTCCGGTACGCTGGTTATGGCGTGTAAAGCGATGCCGGAGCACACAACGTGGTTGGAGGCGGAATGCCAAGAAGGTGTAGCGAGACAAGCGGGGAGACCTGTAGCCCGAGGTGACGGGCCGCAGGAGTCAGAGCCATCGTAGTAGCGCAGGGCTGGCAGAGCAGGCAAGGCCAAGACGCAGTGGAAACGCTGTGCAGACGATAAGTCTGGATAACCGGGGGGCTGCCCCCTTGAGCCTAAACCGTGCAGAAGGCAGACCGAGAAGTGCGGAGTAGGAAAGCCGCACGAGCCAAGGGTGGCAGGAAGGTGGACACGCAGAGTACAGAAAGCGCGAAAAGCATGAGCGAATCAGTGCCAGTGCCAGAAAAGGCTAAACAAACTGAATCTGCCCCAAGCCAATGGGCGTGGGTGGATCGTGCGATCTGGACCGAGCGTATGTTGGCGGCGCTGGGCAACGGCGTCAAAGGAAACAAATGGTTCAGCCTGATCGACAAAGTTTATCGCCCAAGCACCCTGCAAGCGGCTTGGCAACAAGTCAAAGCGAACAGGGGGGCGGCCGGCATAGACCGGCAAAGCGTGCAAGGCTTTGCAGCCAATGAACTGGTGTATCTGAGCGAACTGGCCAGAGACCTCGAACAAGGAACGTACAGGCCCCAGGCGGTGCGGCGGGTAGACATACCCAAAGCGGGCGGTAAAACGCGACCCTTGGGCATCCCCACCGTCAAAGACCGGATCGTGCAAACGGCGGTCAAGCGGGTGATGGAGCCGATCTTTGAGAAAGAATTTCTGGACATAAGCTACGGATTCCGACCGGGCAAAGGCTGCAAGGACGCGCTGCGGGAAGTCGATGGACACCTGAGAAAAGGCTACACCCACGTGGTCGACGCTGACCTCAAAGGCTACTTTGACAGCATCCCGCACGACCTGCTTACAAAGAGAATCGAAGAGCACATCAGCGATGGTCGCCTGCTGCAACTGCTGGCGAGCTGGCTGCAACAAGACATTGTTCAGGAAATGCAAAGTTGGACACCAACGGCGGGCACCCCACAAGGGGCCGTCATCAGCCCGTTGCTGGCCAATCTGTACCTGCACCCCCTGGATGTCAAGATGTCAAAGTTGGGTTACCGCATGGTGCGCTACGCTGACGACTTTGTCATCCTGTGCCAAACCGCGTCACAAGCGCAAACGGCACTGGAAGAGGTCAAAGTATGGGTGGAAGAAAACGGGCTGAGCCTGCACCCGGACAAAACCCACATCGGGGACTGTCTGGTCAAGGGACAAGGCTTTGAGTTTCTGGGCTACCGCTTCGAGGCAGGACAGCGCTGGGTACGGGACAAAAGTCTCAAAGGCTTCAAAGACAAGGTACGCGATAAGACAAAACGCACCCGAGGCGAGAGTCTGCGCACCATCATTGATGATTTGACCCCGATGATCCGAGGGTGGTTTGGGTATTTCAAACATGCCCACCCACACACATTCACAAATCTGGATGGACTCATTCGTAGACGGTTGCGCTCGATACTGCGAAAGCAGGAAAAGAGACCGGGAATGGGACGCTGCTATGAAGATCACCGACGCTGGCCAAACGCGTACTTCGCAAACTTGGGACTGTTCACCATGGCAACAGCCCACCGAGCGAGCCAATCCCGATGAGGAAACCACTAACTGGAGAGCCGTGTGCGGGAAAACCGCACGCACGGTTCGGAGGGAGGGGAGGACGAGCGTCCTTCTCTACCCCTATCAGCCGCGGAGCCGAATGCCCCGCCGCCCTGATCCAAAGAGACTGTTAGCCGTTTCGCACCCCGCTAGCCACATGCCCCGACGGCACATGCTGCGCGGCCGATTCAATATGACCCGTCTGGTCGTCAAAAAAGAAATCGGGCTCAAACTCGCGTAAAAACTCGCCCTTGGGCAGACCGCCCAAAAACATCGCCTCGTCGACCTCGATGTTCCAGTCCATCAGGGTGCGGATGGCGCGCTCATGGGCTGGCGCACTCCGCGCCGTCACCAGCGCAGTGCGGATGCGCATCGCCGGCGTGCCCTCCATCTGCAGACGCTGCAGCGCGGTCAGCAGCGGCTTGAACGGCCCGGCCAGCAGCGGCTGCTGCGCCTTGGCGCTCTCGTGCTGCTGGAACGCGTCCAGCCCCTGCGCCTGGTACACCCGCTCGGCCTCGTCGCTGAACAGCACGGCGTCGCCGTCAAAGGCAATGCGCACCTCGTGCGGGTGCTCTTCGCTGGCATGGGCCGAGTGCGGGTAGACCTGCGCCGCCGGCACGCCGGCATCGAGGGCCGCGCGCACGTCGCTCAGGTGGGTGCTGAGAAACAGGTTGGCGTGCAAGGGCTTCAGGTAGCGCCAGGGCGGCTGGCCGCGCGTGAAGCTGCCGCGTTGGATCGGCAGCCCGTAGTGCTGCGCCGAGCGGAACACCCGCATGCCCGACACCGGGTCGTTGCGCGACAAAATCACCACCTCCACCGGTTGGCTGCCACCGCCGCCGGGCGGCCCCTGGTTGAAGGCCAGCAGCTTTTTCACCAGCGAAAACGCCACACCCGGGCGAGCCGGCTGCTCCAGCCGCTGCAGTTGCAGGGCCATGTAGGCGCGGTCATCGCCCTGCTCGAACACCTGGTTTTCCTGCTCAAAATCGAACAGGGCGCGTGACGAAATCGCCACCACCAGCTTGCCGTCCAGCGGGCTGAGTCCGGGCGCGCTCATGTCTGCAAAAACAGGCGGTAAACCGGGTTGGCGGTTTCTTCCACATAGGGGTAGCCCAGCGTGGTCAGAAACTTGGCAAAGGCTTTGTCATCGGCCTTGGGAACCTGCAGCCCGACCAGGATGCGACCGTAATCCGCGCCCTGGTTGCGGTAGTGAAACAGGCTGATGTTCCAGCCCGGGCGCATCAGGCTCAAAAACTTCATCAGCGCGCCCGGCCGCTCGGGGAACACAAAGCGCAGCAGCCGCTCGTCCTGCGCCAGCTTGGAGTGGCCGCCCACCATGTGGCGGATGTGCTCCTTGGCCAGCTCATCATGCGTCAGATCCAGCGTTGCAAAACCGTGCTTGCCAAAATTAGCGGTGATCTTGCGCGACTCGCCCTTGCCCTGCGTGCTCAGGCCGACAAACACATGGGCTTGGGCCGAGTCGCTGATGCGGTAGTTGAACTCAGTCACATTGCGCGGCCCGCCCGGCAGGGTGCCGATCAGCTCACAAAAGCGCCGGAGACTGCCGCGTTCCTCGGGGATGGTCACAGCAAACAGCCCCTCACGCTCCTCGCCCACCTCAGCCCGCTCGGCCACAAAACGCAACAGGCGTTCGTTTTCAGCCAGTGCGGAGTGGCCGCCCACCATGTGGC
>CAJAXU010000408.1 GCA_903948045.1 uncultured beta proteobacterium
CCTCGGTGGAGCCGTCTGCTGCCCCGGTGGCGCTGGTGCGGCAGGCCGGCGGCGCCATCCCGATGCCCGCCAACACCCCGGCCGCGCACGCCAGCAGCCTGCTGGCCTTGCCACCGACGCATGCCGCCGCGCTGATGGCCTTCTGGTTTGCTGGTGCCCGTGAGAGTGCCCCCGATGTGCAGATTGCGGCCTCGCAGTTTGACCGCGCCAGCGGCCGCTGGACGCCAGCGCGCTTTGTGCTCAACCGCCAGGACCTGGGCGACGGCCTGGGCTTCGCGGTGCGCCGGCTGGGTAACCCGGTGGCTTGGCTGGACCCGCAAGGGCGCATCCACCTGTTTGTGGTGGCCACCGGTCTGGGCGGTTGGGCGGCGGCGCGCATCGTGCACCTGCGCCAGCGCGGCGGCTCCGATCTGGCGCAACTGTCGTTTGCGCCGGTGCAGGTGCTGCCCTTGGGTTGGCTCTGGAACACCAGTTTTCTGGTGCGCAATGCGCCGCTGCCGCTGGCCGACGGCGGCATGGTGTTGCCGGTGCATTTTGAGCTCGGCATCAAGTACCCACTGGCGCTGCGCTTTGATGCCGCCGGCCGTTACCTGGGTGCCGAACGCATGGCCAGCCGGCGCCACCTGCTGCAGGCCACCCTGCTGCCGCTGGGGCCGGCGCACTGGGTCGCACTGATGCGCGACCAGCGGCCCGAGGGCCGGGTGGCGGTGGTGCGCACGCGCGACGGCGGCCGCAGCTGGCAGGATGCGCCCGACCTGGCGCTGGTCAACCCGGATGCGGCGGTGGCCGGCCTGGCGCTGGCGCCGGGCGCGCTGCTGCTGGCGCACAACAGCTCGCCGCACGACCGCAGCCGGCTGGACCTCAGCCAGTCGTCCGATGGCCAACACTGGCAGCTGGTGCACACGCTGGTCCAGGGCGCGCCGGGGCAAGAGTTTTCTTACCCCGCGCTGGCCTGGTCCGACGACAGCCTGTGGGTCAGCTACACCGACCAGCGCCGCCAGATCACCTGGCAACGCTTTGCCGCCCCGGCGGCCCAGCCCTGAGCCGCCGCCCATGGACAGCACCACGATGCTCACCGCCTGGGAGGCCTGGCAACTGCCACTGCTGCCAGACTGGACCGGCCAGGGTTTGGCGCGACAGGGCCTGTGGGCGCTGGTGCTGGGCGGCGCGGTCAGCTGGCTGACGCCGCGCGCCTGGCCACTTGGGCTGCGGCTGGCCTTGCTGGCGCTGGTGCTGCTGTGGGTGGCACTGCCGGGCGCACTGTCGGTGTCGCACTGGCTGGGGCTGGCGTTCAAGGCGCCCAGCCTGAGCAGCGCCGCGCTGGGTCTGGTTGCCTTGGTGTTGGCGCTGCGGCCAAGCCAGCGCCACACCCTGGGCCTTGCCGCACCAGCGGCGCAGCCACTGTGGCGGTATCTGCGCTGGCTGGGCGTGGGCCTGGGCTGGCTTTTGCTGCTGGACCTACTGGCACTGCTGCCAACATCGCTGTACGCCTGGGGTTTTGGCACCCCGGCCTTGGCCCTGGTGCTGCTGGTGCTGTGGCTGCTGGCGTGGCGCTTTGCCGCGTTGCCAGCAGCGCAACCCACACTACTGCTGGCAGCCGCCCTCTTGCTGCTGTTTGTGCTGACCCGCTGGCCCAGCGGCAATCTGTGGGACGCGCTGCTGGACCCCTGGCTGTGGCTGGTGTGTAACGGTTGGCTGGTCCGACATCTGTACCGAAAGTGGCGTACGTGATGCTTGGTTGGACCAGGGGATGGGCGTCGGTTGGTACCTGTCTTAGCTGGGCGTTTTTACCAGCAGCCACTCGCGGCTGAATAGCCATTCCTCCGGGTACCACAGGTTGTCCAGGGTGACTTCACCTGACTTGTGGCGGTTTTTTACATGCCAGCGTTGCGCCAGCAGCTTGCATCCGGGCAGGCAGGAGGGGGACACCTGCTCTTCGTCGTCCTGCAGCCAGACGACGGCGTCAAATTCATTGAGTAAGCGCTCCAGCCGCTCTGGCGCAGGCATATCCGGGTAGAGTGCGCCCGTGTTGCGGCCCAATGCATCAAAAGGGATGATCCGGGCGCCAGGTAGCACGAAGTGGTATCTCTCGAACTGGCCGGTAAAGCCGTTGGGAACTGCCACGCGTTTGCCCTGCAAATGTGCCTGCACGGCAGGCGAATAATCGGCATCCGGATGTGACAGCGGCGCCACCATCAGGCCGAAGCTGGCATACACCGCGGCACAGGCGAACAGACTGGCATTGCGTGTCCAGCGGGCATTGAACAGGCCCAGGCAGACTGCCAGCAAGCCCAGGCCCGCCACCAGTACGGCAAGCGCGCCCAGCAGTGGTGAGCCGACATCCATCTCGCCAATCACCCATGCAAAGCGGGCCAGCAACACCAGCGCAGGCACCGTGAAAAGAAGCGTGGCGAGCGACCAGACCCGGCCAATGCGCTGCCACAGCAGGGCCATGCCAATGGCCAGCGCTGGCATGGCGGGGATGACGTA
>CAJAXU010000409.1 GCA_903948045.1 uncultured beta proteobacterium
CAGCCGTGGGCAAGGCCGCCACCCATGCCGGGCAGACGACGCTGTACCTGACACCGATGCATGGGAAAGTCGGCATCCTCAAATCGTTGATCGCCAATATCCGCGCGGCTTTGCAGCATGTCAGAGCTGCTGCGGAGCAGTTCAAGACCAAAGACCCATGGGCCGTCCTGATGCGCTACATCAACGACAAAATCACACCTGTTATGGGGCCGTTCAGGCCCCCGGATACCCTGCCGGGGACGGGGTAACTCCCGGATTTAGGATGGCTGGCCTTGTGATTCTGACCTACCCAGCAGAAATTCGCGCGACGGACAGTCTGCACCGTCGCGCGCCGCTAAGCTACTGTTAGGCGAGCGAGTTGTAAAGCGCATTGGTCGCTGCGGTTCTAAGGCTTGACTTGCGTGCGGCGAGTACGACGTTTGCAGACCAGCAAAGCAGGTGGCCATCCAATTGTTTCATCTTTGGCGCGCCGCCCTGCCACTTCAAGGCGCTCTGCGGGACGACGGTAAGCAAATTCAAACGCTGCGCCAGCGCGATCCTAGTGGAGTGCCTTTCAGCTACCAACTCCGGGTCTGGAGCTCGTATACCCGCATTCACAAAGGCGGCAATCAGGTCGGTGTGCGCCCGGGCTTCTGAGGGTGGGAAGACCCACCGTTGCCCGGCAAGATACGACAAGTCCACTGCTTTTCGACGGAATAATGGGTGGTTTGCAGGCGCAATTGGCACGACCTGCGAGCTCTCGATCACACGATGCGTCCACTCGCTGGCCATGTCCGGCATTTCATCTGGCGCTAGCAAATAGTTGGCAATGACATCGAGTTTGCCGTCGGCCAACAGGCTCCACAACTCCCGAACAGTACCCTCAACTAGAACCACTCGCACGAGCGGCTGGCTCCTGGCGAACATCGCCAATGCGCCTGGCAGCCAGTTCATGGCCACAAACGGCAATGCCCCCAGGCGCAACTCCTGCCTCTCGACTGCACTGCCTATTGCGCAGCGCGCCAACCGAATTTCTTCGCATGCCACGCGTAATCGTTGCAGCGTAACTAGTCCGGCGGCCGTGAGCTGCGTTCGATGTTCGCCGCGCCTGCCTCGCTTGACGAGTGTTGCGCCAAACGCATGTTCTAGGCTTCGTAATGCCTGCGTGATAGCTGGCTGGGTCACGTGCAGCACTTCAGCGGCACCGCGCAGCGAACCGGAGTCGTTGATCAGTTCCAGCAGCACGAGTTCGCGCACTCTGAGTTGAAGCAAACTAGGTGTATAAATTTCGATTTTGTTATCACTCATTCATTTAATATAAATTGAATAATTATTTAATGCAACTATCATTTGCATTAACTTTTGGGAACACTATGACTCCCTTGCTGGGCATCCGGGTCGTTGATTTCAGTCACGTTATCGCGGGGCCATTCGCCACCTTTTACCTCGCCCAATTGGGTGCTGAGGTAACTAAGGTCGAAGGGCCGGGGCGAAGCGACATGATGCGCGCTGCTACTGCACCACCGCTCCAAGGTGGCCAGCGCAGTATGCGAACTGGAGAAAGTGCATTCGAAAGTTTGAACAGCGGAAAGAGCTTTGCCCAGATCGATATCACTACGCCGGCGGGACGGCGAACCGCTCTCGAAATGGCGGCAAGTGCCGACGTGTTTGTCGACAACTATCGGCCGGGCATTCTGGATCGCCATGGGCTAGGCTATGAAGAGGTACGAGCCATCAATTCGCGCATTATTTATTGCGCCATTTCGGGCTACGGACAATCTAGCCCCGGGGTGGCGCAAAGGGGTGCTTACGACCATGTGATTCAAGGTCTGACCGGCATGGCCATGCTGGCCGGCGCAGACGGAGATCCGCCGGTGAAGGTCGGCTTTCCGGCAGTGGACACGACAACTGGCATCCTCGCGGCTTTCGCTATCGTCAGCGCATTGCGGGAACGGGACCGTACCGACCGTGGTTGCATGCTCGACATCAGCATGTGGGGAGCAGCACTGCAATTGATGTATCCCTTGGTGTGCGATTCACTGAACAACGGGACCAGACCCGAACGGCTCGGAAATCAAGGCTACTCTGGTAGCCCGGCAGCAGACATATTTCAGTGTCGTGATGGCTGGATCGCGGTAGGTGCCAACACCCAAGCTCAGCTGGTGAAGCTCGCGGGAGCACTAGAGATTGCGCCTGCCTTGCTGGATGGATTGCTCGATATGAAGGCCCGCGAAGTTAATGGCCTCGTCCAAACTGTCAATGCGAAGCGTTTGAAGCAACTGCTATCCGATGCGATGGTAGGGGAGAGCGCAGCCGAGCTTGAGGAGCGTCTTAACCAGGCCGGGGTACCTGCGGCCCGCGTCCGTAGTGTGCATGAGTTTTTGGAAGAGTACCGGCATCGCGGGCTGCTACAGCCATTAGAGCTGGGAGCCGGACCCACACTGACTCCTGGACTGGGGTGGAAGGTGATACAAGAGAGCGAATTTGCCCCAACTTTCGAGCATCCTGGTCGCCATGGGTGATCGGTTCGACTTCATCGGTGCGGGTTCTGCCGGCGCCGTCGTCGCGGCGCGGCTGAACGAGAGCGGCCGTCACCCGGTGCTGCTGATCGAGGCTGGCGAAGCGCAAACCATCTTTTGGCATAAGTTGCCGATTTGCGTCGGTAAGTTGATGTCCGACGTGCAAACAATGTGGCCTATTCAAAGTGGCCCGGAAGTAGAACTTCATCGCCGGCACCTGTTCGTTCGGAGTGGTAAAGGACCTCGGCGGTCCGATCGCTGTAAATGGAATGTTGTGGACGCTAAGCGATGCAAGTGCCTATAACGAATAGCGCGACCTTGGTAACCCCGGGTGGGGGTAGGATGATGTCTTTCTCACACTCAAGACGATGGAGTTTTATCCCGACGGTGGCAGCGCTTTCAGAAGCCTGCAAGGACTAATGTATGTCAGAAAAAATCTGCCAGATCCCCCGTTGGAAGCATACCCGATGCTGGACTAAAGCAGCCAAAAAGCGGAGGGTTGCAGCCAACTGCAGACCAACACCCGCCATGGATGGCGTTGGGGATCAAGCCTATTTGCAGCGTGCATGCAAAGGCACGAGCCTACACATTAAAACCCGAGCAAACAAACAGCGCATCGCAAGTGATCGGGGAATTGCGACGGGGGTGCACTACCAATTTCGCGATCCGAACGGTGATGTGACGGATCACGTTGCGCACGCGCGATGCGAAGTAATTTTGATCGCTGGACCCAGTTACTCTACAAAGCTGTTGGAGCTCTCGGGAATAGACCATGGTGGTCGACTTCAGCAACTGTGCCTACCGGTACTGCATGAGAGCGCGGGGGTTGGGAAAAATTTGATGGACTACTTGCGTGTTGCTATCAGCATGCGGTGTCTTTATCCGATTTACGAGTACGGTACTCGATCACCTTTTATATGAGACCTCCTATGCCTCACCTGGCCCTGATACCTGGATTGAACAACACGCATGCGGTCTTCGACCTGTTGTGCCCGCTGTTACCAACCGACATCACTGCGCACACCGAATCCAGTCCGCCGCTCGACACAGTCGAGGCAATTGCGCAAAGCTGGCTCGATCGACTGCCGGAACGCTTTCATCTGCTGGGGTTTTCATTTGGTGGCTATGTGGCTCTTGCCATTCAACAAATGGCCCCCCAGCGGGTGCAAGGCCTGGCCCTGCTGTGCACCTCGCCTGGCAGCGATAGCAGCGACCAAGTGCAAAACCGCTTAACCATGATTGACCAATTGCAATCGGGGACGTTGGACTACCTGACCCTGGTCTGTGCCAACCCCAGCAACGCCTTTCACCCCGACACCTTAAATCGCCAAGACATTCTGGCAATGCGGTTGACCATGGTGGCCGAATACGGCATGGAGCGCTTCATTGCGCATTTGCGCGCCTGTATGCAACGTCCAGCGCGCGACGACGTATGGCGCAGCGCCCTCAATCCACTGCTAGTGGCTGGTTCGCACGACCGATTGTTAAAACCCCAGAAGCTGCGTGAGTTGGCTGCCTCGCGGCCGGGCTGTGCTTTCCACCTCATCGAAGGGGCGGGTCATCTAGTGCCGCTTGAGCAACCTCAGGCACTGGCCGACATCGTGGTCCCCTGGGTCCGAGGGTCGTCCTGATCACCCCACTCCATCTTGACGACTGAAGCTGAACAGCCCCCCAGGAAAGCAGTATGACCAACACCGCCTCATCACTTTTTTAACAGAGGAATTTGAATGTTAGAAATCCAAAAAAAATACACGCTAAGTTGCCTACCTTCAGACAACCCCTATTTGACTGACGGCTGGCAGCCCTGCGACACCGAATGGACCGCCAGCACACCCGATCTGAAAGTCATCGGTGATATCCCCAAAGACCTCAACGGTGTGTATTTGCGCAACGGCCACAACCAAATTCATGCCAGTCTGGGCAAATACCATCCCTTCGATGGGGACGGCATGATTCACGGTGTGTACTTTGAAAACGGGAAAGCCACCTACCGAAACCGGTTTGTGCGAACCACGGGGTTTTTGGCCGAAGCGGCCGCCGGTAAATCCTTGTGGCCAGGCATCATTGAGCCGCGTCGCGCAGTTCGTCGGGGCTGGGGCTCGATAGGCGCGATGAAAGATAACGCCGGCACCGATGTCAAAGTGCATGCAGGTCGTGCGCTGGCTGCCATGAGCCAATGCAGCGAAGCATATCGGCTCGACCCCATCACGCTAGATACCTTGGGTCCGGACCCGACTTGGTCTAGGGTTTTGGGCGAGCGGGGCATTTGCTCACACTTCAAAGTCGATGAACACAACCAGGATTTGATGTTTTTCAATTTTGGCGAGCAGCCCCCTTATTTCAACTATGGCGTGATCAATGCGGCCAATCAATTGGTTCATTACGAGCCGATTGAATTGCCGAACGCCACGTGGCCCCACGATTTGGGAATGAGCGAACACTATTGCGTGATCCATGACTTATCCATGTTTTTCGATCCCGAAGGTCTGAAAAAGGGCCAGCATCGGCTGCGCTTTTTCCGTGATCGGCCGGCACGCTTTGGGGTTATACCTCGTTACGGTAAGAGCCAAGATGTGAAATGGTTTGAAGGCATCCCTTGTACCGTCTTGCACCTGGCCAATACCTACGAAGTAGGCGACGAGATCGTGATGGAGGGAGGCATAAAAACCAACCCCGTGCCTGACTTATCGGCCCTGCCCAAGGAGGGTTATGCCCGCATGAACGCCATGCTCTCTCTAGATTTGCAAAAAACCCGCATGCACCGCTGGCGTTTCAATATGAAAACAGGGCAAACACTTGAAGAGGACTTGGATGACGAGGTCACCGAGTTTCCTATGATCAATGGCCGCACTAGAGGTCGCCCCAACCGGTATGTCTACAACGCCTTGATCAAACCCAAGTGGCAACTCGACGGTCTGAAAAAATACGATTGGAAGACCGGGAAGACCCAACGCTGGCAAGCCCCCAATGGCTGCTTTGTCAGCGAGGCGCCTTTTGCCTCACGCGACGGAGCGGTGGAAGAGGACGATGGCTACCTTGTCACATTCATCACCAACCTCAATTCAGGCAGAGGCGAATGCGCCATCTTCAATGCCCGCGACATCAGCACGGGTCCGATATGCACCATCGTGTTGCCTGGTCACATCCCTATGGGCGCACATGCGGACTGGACCTCTGCCACCGCGCTAAAAAGCCAGCCGGCATGAATTCGGTCCAACCATCGAACTGGTGTTGGGCACGGTTAGCCGGATGCGCGAAGAATCCTCTCGCGGCGTTGTGTCGGCCATCGCCGGGGGACTCACCACAGCGCCAGACACAGTGATGGAAATAATGGAGCAAAAAATCAAATACGCCGAATTTTTCAGCTTGCCCTGCTTGAGCCATTTCGGTCGGCAGAAGACCCGATGCAAACCAATGCGGCCGTGCTGGGTTTTTTTAAAGCGCCGCCTCTTGAAAGTCAAATGATGGGCATCCTTTCGCATATCAAAGTGTTAGACCTCACGCGCGTGGTCGCCGGTCCCTGGTGCACGCAAACTTTGGCCGATCTGGGTGCGGATGTGGTGAAGGTGGAGCGCCCTCTCGATGGCGACGGCACTCGCATGGTGGGCCCCTATGTGACGGGCGCGGATGGCCAGTCCACCCAAGATTCGGCTTTTTTCATGGGTAGCAATCGCGGCAAGCGATCGATCACGATCGACATTGCCAGTCCAGCGGGCGCACAACTGGTGCGCGACCTGGCTACGCAATGTCATGTGTTCATCGAAAACTACAAAGTTGGCGCGTTGGAGCGCTACGGCCTGGACTATGCGAGCTTGCGCGCCCTGCGACCCGACTTGATATATTGCAGCGTGACCGGCTTTGGCCAAACCGGCCCCTATGCGGCCCGGCCTGCGTACGACTCGGTCATGCAAGCCATGTGCGGATTGATGAGCACATGCGGCCACCCGGATGGTGAACCCGGTGCTGGCCCGATGCGCTCGGCCATTCCCATCTGCGATATCTTCACTGGTTTGTACGCCAGCATTGGCATCTTGGGCGCCATCCTCCATCTTCAGCAAACCGGCGAAGGGCAGTTCATAGATGCCGCCATGGTGGATGTGAGCACCGCCATCAACGGACACCTGGCCCTGGGCTATTTGATGACCGGTGTGGTGCCCCAACGCCAAGGCAATCAAAACCCGATCACGGCCCCGAGTGAAGTGTTTGCAGCCAGCGATGGCTATTTTTCAATGTCAGCGGGCAACCAACAGCAGTTCCTGAAATTACTCAGGGTGTTGGAACTCGATGCCGCCCTTGCGCAAGACCCCCGCTTTGTCACCAACATCGAGCGCATACGTCACCGGGCTGTGCTGCATGAGGTATTACAAACATGTACACGGGAGCAACCGGTGGCCCACTGGATTGATAAATTGTCGGCTAGCTCCGTTCCGTGTGCACCCATCTACAACATGGAGCAACTCTTCGATGACCCTCATATTCGGGACAGAGATCTAGTGCTGCATTTGCCCCACGGCAGCGGCGTCGATGTGCCGGTGTTGCGAAGCCCCTTGCATTTATCCGCCGCGCCGGTCGAACATCGCGCCCCGCCCATGCTGGGTGAACACACTCGGGAAGTGTTGCAGCAGTGGTTGGGACGAACTGACGACCAGATCGATGACATGCAACGACTGAAAGTGGTGTGAGCCGGTGTTGCCGACCCAACGTTGCTTCGTTGGTAGCCATCGCTTTATTGATAAATTTTTGGAACTTTTTTCTCTCTCTATAGGGACAGCAACATGAATCGTCGTCAATTCAACCAATTTGCAGCCCGTCTGGGTGCAGTCAGTCTCTTCACACCTGCCCTCACCAGCCGCGCACAGGTCGCCAACTTTCCCAACAAACCCATCACCCTGCTGGTCGCCTTTGCGCCTGGTGGGCCGGCCGACACCATGGCACGCGCAGTGGCTCCTGGAATGTCTACCCTGCTGGGTCAGTCGGTGGTGGTCGAAAACCGACCTGGCGCTAACGGCAAATTAGCCATGCAAGCCTTGTTGCGCGCACCTCGCGACGGTCACACCCTGGCCTACATTTCGCCATCGATCATGTCCATCGGACCATTGATTGACAAGGACCTTGGATTTGACACGATAAAAGACATTCAACCCCTGACTACCGGCTTGCGGGGCGGGCTCGTTGTTGCGGTGAACCCGTCCATGCGGGTGCGTAACCTCAAAGAGCTGGTGGCCTATGCCAAGTCGCGCCCGGGCACGCTTAACTATGGCAGTATCGGCGTGGGCAGCACTTATCACTTGTCGATGGAAAAGTTGCTGGTTGGTCTGGGCATTGAAGCCACCCATATCCCCTACAAAGGAGAGGCGCCAGCCATAACCGATTTGATCACCGGGACCATCAACATGATGCTTGTTTCCGGAAGCGGCAAGCCGTTCTTAGACAATGGCAAATTGGTCGCCATCGCTGCCACCGGCATCAAACCCACAAATTCATCGCCAAAGACGCCATTGGTGCGCGACAGTGGTATCGCTGGGTTGACCGACTACGATGAAACCGTTTGGGTTGGTTTTGGGATGGCCCGTGGCGCGCCGCCCGACACAGTGAGCAAACTTCATGGCGCTCTAGTCAAAACCTTGGAAAGTGATGAAGTCCGTAAACGTCTTTCCAACTTGAGTGATATCGAAACTTGCACACCTGAAGAACTGCAAGACATCATCCGGCGCGAATTGACTACCAATCGCCAGTTGATCGACAGCGGGCGTGTGAAATTAGAGTAACAGGGTTCACACGCATCCAGAAAGGCCAACAACCGCCGCCACCCCGCAGATTCTGGTCGACGACGACCTGTTCGTGGCGGTCACCAGCGGCAAGGTGCTCATCCGGATCGACCATCGCTTCAAGCTCGAAGACGTGCAGCAGGCGCACCGTGACCTGGAAGCGCGCAAGACCACCGGCTGCTCGGTGCTGACGCTCTGAACCGGCTCGCCCCTGACCCGGCTTGGCTGGCCGCGCTGACGGCCAGCGCCCATCAGCCGCCCTATCAGCCGGGTGTGCCACTGCTGAGCGGTACGCACACGGTGGGTTCGGTTGAGCCTGAATTTTTGAGCCAAATTGGCCTCCAGCCCTTGTCGGATGGACGTTTCATGCTACAAAAAGAGAAGCATGAAGGCGGAATGGCCTGGCGCATCCACGGCGACTTGTCGGCCAGCCTGAGCCAGCTGGCGCAGGCGCTGCGTGTGCACTCACCCTATGTGGCGGCGCAATGGCGCGGCGAGGCGCTGGCGGTGTGCAGCGATGCCGGACAAACCGTTGGTCAGGTGGAGCGCGGCGCCGTGCGGCCGCTGGGCATGGCCACCCAGGCGGTGCATTTGGTCGGGCATGCGGCAGACGGCCGCATCTGGGTGCAACAGCGCGCGCTGGACAAAGCCAACGACCCGGGCCTGTGGGAC
>CAJAXU010000410.1 GCA_903948045.1 uncultured beta proteobacterium
CGTCGGCACGATCTGCGACGCCAGCTTCAGCACCTTCATGCTCAGCCACTGGGTGCTGGGCCGCAGCCATGACCGGCTACCGCTGGCGCAGGCGGTGGAAATGATGAGCGCGCGCAACGCCCGCTACCTGGGCCTCACTGACCGCGGTCGCCTGGCGCTGGGGCTACGCGCCGACTTGAACGTGATTGACCCGGCGCGCCTGCGGCTGGACCTGCCGCAACTGGTGCGCGACCTGCCCGCCGGCGGCAAGCGCTTTTTGCAAACCGCGCAGGGCTATGTCGGCACTTGGGTGGCTGGGCAGGCGGTGGCACGCGAGGGCCAAGTCACCACCGCCCGGCCGGGGTGGCTGGTGCGCCTGGGCCTCAGGGAAACAGCAGTTTGACCAGGCCCAGGGCCAGCACCGGGAAGCACAGCAGCGCCAGCAACCGCAGGGCATCCCACACCAAAAAGGGCATGACACCCTTGTAAGTCTCGGCCATGGGCACGTCCTTGGCCATGCTGTTGACCACGTAGACGTTGAGGCCGATCGGTGGCGCGATCATGCCAATGCCCACCGTCATCAGCACCAGAATACCGAACCAGAGCGCCTTGGCCTCGTACTTCAGGCCCCACAGGTCCAGCGCCATGATGGCAGGAAAGATCACCGGGATGGTCAGCAGCAGCATGGACAGTTCGTCCATCACGCAACCCAGCAGCACATACAGCAGCAAAACCGCCAGCACCACACCAATCCCCGGAATCGGCAGGTGGGTGACCCACTGCGCCACCAGCTTGGGCATTTCAGTCAGGGCCAGCGTCGCGTTCATCATGTCGGCGCCGAGAAAAATCATGAACACCATGGCGGTGGTTTCGGCCGTGCCCAACAACGCTGAACGCATGCCCTGCGACGACAATTCACGCTTGAGCAGGCCGGTCAGCAGGGTGAGCGAGGCGCCCACCGCCGCCCCTTCGGTCGGCGAAAACAGGCCGCCGTAAATGCCGCCGAACACCACCACAAAGATGAAGGCAATCGGCCAAACCGAACCAAGCGCCTGCCATTTGGCCCGGCCCGTGGTGGCCGTGGTGGCCGGCGCGAGCGCGGGCTTGAGGTAGGCGCTCAGCCACACCACCACCATGTAGCCCAGCAAGGCCAAAACGCCGGGCACCATGGCGGCGGCAAACAGCTTGGCGATGTTTTGCTCGGTCAAGATGGCGTACACCACCAGTGGCACCGACGGCGGAATCAGGATGCCCAAGGTACCGCCGGCCGCCAGCGTGGCGGTGGAGAGCCGCCCGCTGTAGCCCTGACCCCGCATGTGCGGGTAAGCCACCTGCGTGATCGTGGCCGAGGTGGCCACCGACGAGCCGCAAACCGCGCCAAATGCGCCGGCAGACAACAGCGAGGCCATCGCCAGGCCGCCGCGAACATGGCCAACCAGGGCCGTGGCTGCGCGAAACAGGTCACGGCTCAGGCCGCCTTGCGACGCAAACTGGCCCATCAACAGAAACAGGGGAATGACGCTGAGCTCGTACACCGTCAGGCGTGCCACCGCATTACCTTTGAGCAGGTTAAGCAGGGTGCCGGTGTCGGTCATCAGCCAATAACCGGCTGCGCCCGGGATGAACATGGCCGCCGCGATCGGCATGCGCAGGGCCATGAGGACCATCATGCCGATGAACATCACCACCCCAATGGTGCTGGCCGAGCCGGTCATGCGGCGTCTCCGGCAGGCGCTTGGCGCCCAAGCTGCAGGGCCTGCATCCCGGCCAGCAGGGCGCTGAGCGCCAGGCCCGGTGCCAGCGCGGCATAGACCCACCACACCGGCAAGCTGATGATCATGGTGGTCTAGCCCGCCTCACGCACCGCCAACGCGCCGGCTGAGGTGCGCCAGGCCAGCAGGGCGTACATCAGGGCCAGCGCCAGGCTGCCGATGGCATCCAGACGGCGCACTGTGCTCTCCCGGCTGCGCTGGGTGAAAAAATCGACCAAGATATGGGCCCGCTCGCTCTGACACCAGGGCAGGCACAGCGAAATCGCCAGTGCAATCCCCATTTGCGTCAGTTCGACATCACCCGGGATCGGCCATTGGAACACTGCCCGCAGCACGACACTGACGAAAGTCATGAATCCGGTGATCAGCGCCACGCTGGCGCCTAACACGCCAAACCACAGGCTCAGACGGCGTAAAGCCCCGCTCATCGCCGGAACGAACCCGGGCAGCCCAGTCGGTTCAGGCGATCACTTGGCCGCACTGTATTTCTTGATCAGGTCCTGGGCGTCCTGCAGCATTTGCTTGCCCGGCAGGCCCTTCTTGTCCATCTCACCGACCCACTCGTCGTACAGCGGCGCGGATACCTGCATCCAGCGGTCGGTCTCAGCAGGGGACACCTTGATGAAGGTGTTGCCACGGTCCTGGGCTGCCTTGCGGCCCACGGCTGTGGCCTCGTCCCAATAACGACCAATGGTGCGCGAGAGAGCGGCACCGCTGTGCTTGTCGATGATGCGCTTGAGGTCGGCTGGCAGACTGTCGTACTTGGCCTGGTTCATGGCAAACACAAAACCTGCCGTGAACATGGAGGGGCGACTGGCTTCGATCTCGGTGTGGAACTTGCTGACTTCCTGCAGCTTGAACGAGGGGATGATTTCCCAAGCGGTCAGGAAGCCGTCGATGGTTCCCTTGGTCATGGCGTCAGCCACCCCGGGAATCGGCATACCCACTGGGGTCGCGCCCAGTTTGGCGAGCAATTTGGTGGACTGGCGGCTGGCGGCCCGGATCTTCAAGCCCTTGAAATCGTCGAGATTGCGCACCGGCTTGCCCGAGGTGCTGATAAAGCCCTCGTCGTGCACCCATGTGGCCAGAATCTTGGTGCCCGCGAACTCCTTGGTGGCGTATTTGCTGTAGTAGTCCCAGGCGGCAGCCGAGGCCACTTCGGCGGTGTTGGTCATGAACGGGAGCTCCAGCGCCTCCATGATCGGGAATCGCCCCGGGGTGTATCCCGGCAGCGTCATGACCAGGTCGTCCACCCCGTCTTTCACTCGGTCCACCAGTTGCCCGGGGGTGCCGCCACCCGACATCGCGGGCAAAAGCTGACAACGCATGCGGTTGTTGCTTTCTTTGGCGATGTCCTCGCACCAGGGCACCGCCACCCGGGTGTGCCCCATGGCCACGGTGGGCCAAATGTGGTGCAACTTGAGCACCACTTCTTGCGCTTGCGCGCTGATGGCGAACACGCCCCCAAAGGCCAGGGCCAGGCCGCTACGTTGAAGTTGCCGAACGAGGTTCATGTGAGATCTCCATTGATATTGGTCAAACATACTGAGCATAAGACAAATCTAGGCCGGCGCCCGGTCGCTGTCGCCGCGCGCCCAGCCCATTGCCAACCTGTTGCCAGACCGCCGTCTAGGCAAAAATATGACGGCCGAGTGTATACATGAATGACTCAAATTGACACTTTTGACCCGAATGCTAGGGTAAGTACCAATTTTTGGTATACATGAAATACTGGATTCGATCTCTTATGATGGTTGTTTGCCCAAGCATGAAAGGATATTCGCCATGTTGCATCTCCCCGCCCGCTACGACCACGTCGGCAGTTTTCTGCGCCCGTCCTACCTGCTCGAAGCCCGGCAACAAAAGGCCGCCGGCCAGTTGTCTGCCGAAGGCCTGCGCGAGGTGGAAGACCGGGCCATTGCCGAAATCGTCAAGTTTCAGGAAGACGTGGGCCTGAAAAGCATCACCGACGGCGAGTTCCGGCGCACCTACTTCCACATCGATTTCCTGGACCAGCTCGGGGGCGTCAAAACGGATATCCCCATGACCTTTATCAAGCCCGATGGCTCGCAGGAGTTGGCGCCACCGGTGATCAAGGTGGTGGATCAGGTACGGCATGTGCGCGATATCCAGCGCGCCGACTTTGAATATTTGCAGTCACAGGTCCGCCCCGGCAGCACCGCCAAGGTGACCATCCCGTCCCCAACCATGCTGCATTTCCGCGGGGGTCGCGCCGGCATCAGCCGCCAAGCCTACCCCGAGCTTGACCCGGTGTTCTATGACGATGTGGCCCGCGCCTATGGCGCCGAGCTGCAATCGCTGCATGACGCCGGCTGCCGCTATGTGCAAATGGACGACACCAACCTGGCCTACCTCTGCGACCCCAAAATGCGCGAAGCAGCGCGCCAGCGCGGTGACGATCCCAACGAACTGCCGCGCCGCTACGCGGCCTTCATCAACAAGGTGGTGGCCTACAAACCCAAAGACATGCTGCTGGGCATGCACCTATGCCGGGGCAACTTCAAGAGCACCTTTGCCGCCAGTGGCGATTACGAGCCGGTGGCCGAGGCGCTGCTGACCGAGATGGACATCGACGCCTATTTTCTGGAGTACGACGACGACCGCTCTGGCGACTTCCGCCCGCTGCGTTTCCTGAAAAAAGGCAAAACCGTGGTGCTGGGTCTGGTGACCACCAAGTTTGGCCAGATGGAGAACAAGGACGAGCTCAAGCGCCGCATTGATGAGGCCGCCAAATACGCCCCGCTAGAGCAACTGGCGCTGTCACCCCAATGCGGCTTCAGCTCCACGGTGCACGGCAACAACATCGCCGTGGAAGACCAGCGCAATAAATTGCGCATGGTCATCGAAACCGCACAAGAGGTCTGGGGCTGACGCGGTAGATTTGGCTGGCCGCGCGGCCACCCGTAAGGGGGCCGGGCGCCGCTGGCGTTTTTAATCGGCAAGGTCACTCACAGCTTGTCCATTGGCGTGGTTCGGAACCATTCCCAAAACTTGTCCGAGTCTTTGATGTGATCGAAATCCAGGGCAAAAATCACCATGAAACTGTTGCTCTTGGGATCAAGGTAAAAACGTTGCCCATAGTTACCTAGACCCGCAAACCAGCTGTCCGGTTTGTCTTGTCTGACCCACACCTGATAACCGTAGCGCGCAAAATTTTCGTTTTCACTTTTGCCCACCGCAACCGTGTCAGTCTGCATGCTTTCAAGCCAGCGAGCTGGAATGACGGCTTGGCCGTTGGACACGCCCGCATTGACCATCGTGTTCGCCAACATTGCGTAATCGGTCAGCGTGGCATAAAAGGCACTGGGGCCGCTCGTCAACTCGGGGTTGCGCGTTGGGCTGAGCCAGGCGGCTTTGCTGGTCGCGCCCATCTTCTTCCACACCGTCTGCTCGAAAAAGGTGCGCAGTGGCAGGCCTGTTTTTTGGGTGATCAACATGCTTAAGGCCTCTGTGCAATGAGGGTCATAGGCAAAAGTTTTGCCTGGCGTGTTGGCCGGTAGTTCCTTGAAGTATTGGTACAGGTCCCGGCTACCTTTGTCTGCCGCAGCAAAACGCGTTTTCGCGTACTGGCCGGCGCTTGCCTCGGCACCGTCATCCAGCCATTTGAAGGCATGACCGCACTGCATTTGCAACGCTTGCCGCAAGGTCGCGTCCCCTATCGGCGAGCCCTTGAGTTTGGGCGCCATCTCCGCCATTTTGGCGTTCAGGTCAATGCTCGAATCTTGTTGAATGGCAACACCGATACTGAGGGCGGTCAGGGTTTTGGCGATCGATTGGCTGTCGAAAAGTGATTGTGCCGTGGTGCCAAACTGATACCGCTCAAAAACAAGCTTGCCATCCTTGCCCAACACCATCGCCATGATGGGATGCTTTTGAAGCAGATCGGCGGGGTCATGAAAAAAGCCAAACTTGACCATCGCCTTGGGTAGCCCAGCACCCTCTGCGGCGGGCTCGATCCAAACGGGTTTTCTTGCAAATAGAGCCTGCAAGGCCTCGCCGTTGAGTGCTGCCAAACGGTTGGGCGGATTGACACGCAAAGGCCACCCCGCCTCAAAAGCTGTGTTGGGGCCTTTCCCGTAAAGCTGTTCTTTCGGCACAGCGACTGCGGAAGCAGCCCAGATGATCATCACCCCAGCCCACAGGCTGCGCCAAATACTTGCGAATTTCATGAGTACACCTTCCGAGTTAAACAGTCGAGCGCTACGCCGCCTGCTGGCCGGCGGTCCAGGCATCCATGCGCTGCGCCCACTGCCCCAGCGGGCCGGTGCCACCCTCGGCGCTCTGGTTGGCACGGGCAATCAACTGGTCCAGCAGCGCCTCTTGCGCCGGGTCGTCCTGGGCCGGGAAAACTGGCGTCACCCGCACCAGGTAATCACCGCGCGGGCCGCGCGGCACAGTCGGGAAGCCCTGGCCGCGCAGCCGGTAAACCAGCGCCTCACGGTTCAGGCGCATCTGCTGCAAGCCGTCCGGGGTGGGCACCTCCACCCAGCGCCCCGCCATCCAGGCGTAGCCGTTCACCGGCATGTCGCAGCGCAGCACGCCGTCGTCATCCAGCGTGAACAGCGGGTGCGGCTCGATCTCCAGGTGCAACTCCAAGCCAATGTTGAGCTTGCCATGGCGCGAGCTGGGCAGGCTCAGCACCTGCCCGTCACGCACACCGGATGGGAAGCGCACCTGGCGCCGGTAGGCCACCGCCCGCTCGCCGCTGCCGTCGCAGGCGTCACAGGTGGCACGCTGACGCCCGTCACCACCGCAGTCCAGACACGCCTCGTCGTTCCACAACCAGCCGAACAGCGCCGCCTTGCGCACTGCGCCGCTGCCCCGACAGGTGCTGCAGGCCTGCGCCAAAACACGCTGCCCCTGGCCGGCGCAGCTGTCGCAGGTCTGGGTGAAATGGCCGCGCAGCGTGCGGGTGCAGCCCCGCACCGCGTCCTCTAAAGTCAGCCGTACCTTGCGCACATGCGTCGGGCCGGTCGCACCGGCTTGCGCCGTGGCGGCGGCAGGGGGCGGCGGGGCTGAGGACGCCGGCTCGTCGGCGATGTCGTCAGCGCCCTCGTCACCGTCCTGCCGCAACTGGCGCAGGTGCTGGTAAGCCTTATTGATGCCTTGCATGCGGCTGCCCGCGTCCTGCGCCGCATTGCGGTCCGGGTGCCAGGCAGCGACCAGCCGGCGCCAAGCAGCCTTGAGCTGCGCATCGCTGGCGCCGGGGTCCAGGCCTAAGACCTGGTAAGCCTGCAGGGTGTCCATCGGGGTTGGGTTCGGGTTAGCGTCAGTCGGGATCGGCGCGGGGCCTGGCATCACCAATTTGCCCGCGCGACCATTGTCGATGAACCGTGACCCACGCCTGTTGCG
The DNA here is from genome assembly GCA_903948045.1 of uncultured beta proteobacterium. Taxonomy (GTDB): domain Bacteria; phylum Pseudomonadota; class Gammaproteobacteria; order Burkholderiales; family Burkholderiaceae_C; genus Rhodoferax. Next base: position 7,125 of record CAJAXU010000410.1, read on the forward strand.
CTGGACAATATGGGTCAAAAATGGCTTCAGGCCACGTGGTTATTGAATAGTTTGCTATATTTTTATTTAAGAAACCTCAAACATCCTGCGTGGCGGGCGTTGCCGTTCGGTCTGCCGAGTAGCACCAAGCGTCACGATTCAGTTGACAAGATGAGTCGTCATCAAAACAGGACACGTCGTGCCTAGCCCCGCCGGATTGGTTAGGATGCGGGCATGTGCACCCGCCAACATCAGCCATGAAAGCCGCGCTAGTGATCGCCCTGACGCTGTTGGCGCTGGCCTCTTGGGCCTTATGGACACCAGACCTGAACCGCACGGTGCTGGAACAACGCTACCTGCAGGCCCCCAGCGACATGGTGCAGGTGCTGGGCACCCCATTGCACGTGCGAGAGAGCGGCCCCAAGGACGCGCCTGCCGTGCTGCTGTTGCATGGTTTTGGTTCGAGCCTGGAGACCTGGGAGACCTGGAGCACGGCGTTGTCGGCCCATTTGCGCGTGTTGCGTTTGGACCTGCCTGGCAGTGGTCTGAGCCCACCCGACAGTCGCCAGGACTACAGCGATGCGCGCAGCATCGCCCTGATCCGCGCCCTGCTGGATGCGCGCGGCATCCAGAAAACCCATCTGGTCGGCCATTCGATCGGTGGGCGCATCGCCTGGACTTTGGCAGCCACCGAACCGCAACGCGTGGACAAACTGGTGCTGCTGGCCCCAGACGGGTTTGCCAGCCCGGGTTTTGCCTACGGGGTCGCGGCCGAGGTGCCCGCCACGCTGGCCCTGATGCGCTGGACCTTGCCGCGCTGGCTGCTGCGCATGAACCTGGCCGCCGGCTATGCCGAGCCCAAGGCCTTGAGCGATGGCGCACTCCAGCGTTATCACGATTTGATGCGCGCGCCCGGCGCACGTCAGGCGATGCTCTCGCGCCTGCAGCAAACAGTGCTGGTCGATCCAGTGCCGCTGCTCAGGCGCATCACCGCGCCAACGCTGTTGGTTTGGGGGAGCAGCGACGCCATGATCCCTTTCAGCAACGCGGCCGACTACCAACGCGCCTTGGCCCAGTCAACACTGGTACCGCTGGAGGCCATGGGCCACCTGCCCATGGAAGAACACCCGCAACAGGCTTTGCCGGTAGTGCTGCAGTTTTTGACGAAAAAGACCGATGCTTAAATCACACTGGGCACAGTCGCCGCCAATTCGGAGGAGTTGGGTGGCACGGCACCGATTCCGGCGCCTGCCAGTCAGTCAGGCCAGCAGCCGGGAGCGTGCCGCCGCGCTGTGGACCCCGCGCGAACCTTTGACGAACTGCGCATCGCTCTAAAACCGCCGCACCTTTTAAAACACATTTCACCAATGACGCCATGGCTTTGACCTTCCCCTTTTCCGCCATCGTTGGCCAGGACGATATGAAACTGGCCATTATTCTGACCGCCATCGACCCCAGTATCGGCGGCGTGCTGGTACTGGGCGACCGCGGCACCGGCAAGTCGACCGCCGTGCGGGCCCTGGCTGCACTGCTGCCCAAGATGCGCGTGGTCACCGGTTGCCGCTACGGCTGCGACCCGGCTGCGGCGCGTTGCCCCGATTGCCTGGCCAAAGCCAGTGGCAAGGCGCCGCCGAGCCTACTGGTCAGTGTCCCGGTGGTCGACCTGCCCTTGGGCGCCACCGAAGACCGCGTGGTGGGCGCCTTGGACTTGGAGCGCGCCTTGTCACAAGGCGTCAAAGCGTTTGAGCCAGGGTTGCTGGCCCGCGCCAACCGGGGTTACCTGTACATCGACGAGGTCAATCTGCTGGAGGACCACCTGGTTGATTTGCTGATTGACGTGGCCGCATCCGGGGAAAACGTGGTCGAGCGCGAGGGGCTGAGCGTGCGCCACCCGGCGCGCTTTGTGCTGGTCGGCAGCGGCAACCCCGAGGAAGGTGAATTGCGGCCGCAGCTGCTGGATCGCTTCGGCCTGTCGGTCGAGGTCAAGACACCCGGCACATTGGCCGAGCGGGTCGAGGTGGTGAAGCGCCGAGACGCCTTTGAGCAGGGGCCCGAGGCTTTCTGCGAGGCCTGGACCAAAGAAGACGACCGGGTGCGCCGCAGCATCGTGGCCGGCCGCAAGCGACTGGCTGCCGTGCAAATCCCTGACGCGGCCCGGACATTCGCGGCACAGCTGTGCATGGCTCTGGGCACTGACGGCTTGCGCGGCGATTTAACGCTGGTGCGTGCTGCCCGGGCCTTGGCGGCCTTGCAGGGCGACGCCACAGTAGAACAAGCCCATTTGCAACGCGTCGCCGCACCATCCTTGCGCCACCGGCTGCGGCGCAACCCGCTGGACGACTCGGGCTCATCCACCCGCGTGGAGCGGGCACTGGCCGAGCTCAGCGCGCCAGTGGCCAAAGCGATCCCCTGAGATGCAGGGCGAGGCCGCCACCATTGCCGCACTCCTGGCCGTTGACCCGGTCGGCCTGGGCGGTGTGGCGCTGCGCGCCCCAGCCTGTGCGGAGCGGGACGCCTGGCTGGCGCTGCTGCGTGACCTGCTGCCGCCTGGCACGCCACTGCGGCGGGTTCCGCTCAACATCAGCGACACCGCTTTGCTCGGCGGGCTGGATCTGGGGGCGACGCTGCAAGCCGGGCGCCCCGTGGCACTGCAAGGGCTGTTGGCGCAGGCCGATGGCGGCGTTTTGCTGCTGGCCATGGCCGAGCGCATGACCGCCGCCGCGGCGGCGCGCTTTGGCAACGTGCTCGACACCCAAAGCGTGTGCCTGCAACGCGATGGGCTCGACAGCGTTTACCCCTCTCGGCTGGCCTTGGTCGCGCTGGACGAAGGTGCTAGCGACGACGAACACATGCCCGCCAGCCTGGCCGACCGCCTGGCTTTTCGCCTGCTGATGGGCGAGCAGGCCGACCAGGAAGAAGGCCCCCAATGGACAGCCGAGGAAGTGCTGGCGGCACGGGCACGACTGGCCCAGGTGCACTTGCCGCCCGATGAGGCCAGCGCCTTGTGTGCGGCAGCGCTGGCACTGGGGATTGATTCCTTACGCGCCAGTGTGTTCGCAGCCAGGGTGGCACGGGCCGCGGCAGCGCTGGCCGGCTGCGACAGCGTGGAGGAAGAGCACACCGCAGTCGCCGCCCGGCTGGTGCTGGCACCCCGGGCCACCCGCTTGCCGCCCACGCCACCTCCGCCGCCGCCGGACTCGGCCGAGTCGCAAGAGCCACCGCCCGAACCACCAGCCAGCCAGGAAAGCCAAGCCGAACCACCCGACAGCACACCGCCGAGTTCCGAACCAGAGCAGGCGCAGGATGGTGAGGACGGTAAGGACGGCGACAGCGACGAAGCGCCGGAGGGGGACCCGCAGGCCAGTCAGACGCTGGGCGAGCGGGTGATCGAAGCCGCACAGGCTGCCATTCCGGCAGGCCTGCTGGCTCGAATCAAAATCTCGCAGTTGCAGCGGGCCAAAACAGCGAGCGCCGGCAGCGCGGGCGCCATGCAAAAAAATGCCTTGCGCGGCCGACCTGTGGGCGCCCGCAAAGGCGAGCCGCGCGCCGGCCAGCGTCTCAATGTGCTGGAAACCCTGCGCGCAGCCGCACCCTGGCAACGGCTGCGGCACGCCGCGCTGCCCGCTACCGCGACGCAGCGGCCACGCATCGTGGTTCGCAAAGAAGACTTTCATGTGGCGCGGTTTAGACAATTGGGGCAGACCACCACCGTGTTTGTGGTCGATGCCTCGGGCTCGCTGGCGCTCAACCGTTTGGCCGAAACCAAGGGGGCGGTGGAGCTCTTGCTGGCGGATTGTTATGTCCGGCGCGACAGCGTGGCGGTGCTGGCCTTTCGCGGCAAAACCGCCGAGCTGCTGTTGCCGCCCACCCGTTCGCTGGCGCGTGCCAAGCGCAGCCTGGCTGGCCTGCCCGGCGGCGGCGGCACACCGCTGGCCAGTGCCCTGGACGCGGCCGGCGCGTTGGCGGATCAGCTACGTCGCAAAGGCGAGACACCGATTCTGGTGCTGCTGACCGATGCCAAGGCCAATATTGCGCGTGATGGCAGCCCGGGCCGTGCTCGTGCCGCCAGCGACGCCCTGACTGCGGCCAGCCAGCTGCGCCTGAGCGGCTACAGCGCCCTGCTGGTGGATGCCTCGCCCCAGCCGCAGCCCGGTGCACAGCAACTGGCGGCGGCCATGGGTGCGCAATACCTGGCGTTGCCCTATGGCGGCGCGCAGTCGCTGAACCAGGCGGTGCGCACCATGGCCGGGCGCGATTGAAACGGCGCACGGCATGGCACTGCGCAATGGCCTGAACTGGGCGCGCGATGGCCGCCAGTGGCCGTTGAGCCACCTGTCGCGCTTTGTGCAAACACCCCGCCTGCGCTGGCATGTGCAATACGCCGCGCACAGCGACCCGCAAGCGCCGACCGTCCTGCTGCTGCACGGCACCGGTGCGTCCACCCATTCCTGGCGCACCTTGATTCCCTTGCTCAGCGCGCAATACAGCGTGCTGGCACTGGACTTTCCAGGGCATGCCTTCACCGCCATGCCAGCGCCGCACGAAGTGGCAACCCTGTTTTCTCTGCCGGGAATGGCGGCCGGGGTCGCCGAGGTGCTGAGGCAAATGCAGATCACACCGCACACCATCATCGGCCACTCGGCCGGGGCCGCAGTGGCGTGCATGCTGTCGCTGGACGGGCATGTGCACGCTGAACGCCTCATTTCGGTCAATGGCGCGCTGCTGCCGCTGGATGGCTTGGCCGGGCAGTTTTTTTCGCCCCTGGCCAAATTGTTGGCCGCTTCACCCTGGGTGCCAGCGCTGTTTTCCTGGCGGGCAGCCCAGCCTGCCGTCCTGAAAAAATTGCTGGACGGCACTGGCTCCAGGCTGGACGCCCAGGGCTTGGCCCTGTACCGCCAGTTGATCAGCCACCCGGCCCATGGCGCCGGCGCACTGGCCATGATGGCCCACTGGGACTTGCACGCCTTGCAGGCGCGGCTGCCGGCGCTGCAAACGCCGCTGTCCCTGATCGTGGGCACGCAGGACCGGATCGTCCCACCCTCGGTGGCAGATCGGGTTGCCGCGCTGCTCAGGCAACAGCCAGCCCCTGCCGTGATCCGCCTGAATGGGCTCGGCCACCTGGCCCATGAAGAGCAGGCCGCCGCCGTGGCGGGCGTGCTGCTGCACGGCGCCTAGCCAGTGGTACTGGCCACCCGCTAAATGCCACTGCGGGCAAAAAACCGCGTAAACCACCGTTGACAGTCGCGCATTTAGTGTCTACATTTGTTTACAAGCAAATGTGACAACCAAAATTGTCACTCCCCCGGCGGCTCAGCAGAACACTTGGAGACTCCCACATGAAGGCAATCACGCGCATCGAACAGCTCTTGGCCCTGGCGCTTGCCGCCGCAGAAGATGACAGCTGCCCGCCCAAGCTGGCTGCTGCCGTGCACCACGCGGTATTTCCCGGCGGCGCGCGCATCCGTCCGCAGCTCTGTCTCGCGGTCGCAAAAGCCTGCGGTCAGGACGACCCGGCACTAAGCGAAGCCGCAGCAGTGGCCATCGAACTCCTGCACTGCGCCTCGCTGGTCCATGACGATCTGCCTTGCTTTGACGACGCCCCAACCCGGCGCGGCCGCGCCTCGGTGCACTGGGCCTTTGGTCAACCATTGGCAGTCTTGGCGGGTGACGCCCTGATCGTGATGGCCTTTCAGACGCTGGCGGCTGCAGCCAGCACCTCGCCGACGCGCTTGGCGGGCTTGCTGAAAATCATCGCCGCCGGCGTCGGCATGCCCTCGGGCATCGTCGCCGGTCAGGCCTGGGAGTCCGAGTCCCGTGTCTCACTGATGCAGTACCAGCGCGCCAAGACCGGCGCCCTGTTTGTAGCCGCCACCTGCGCCGGCGCCCTGAGTGCGGGCGCCGACCCCAAGGCATGGCAAGCACTGGGCGACTGTTTGGGTGAGGCCTATCAAGTGGCCGACGACATCCGTGACGTGATGGGACAGGCCGATTTGCTGGGCAAGCCCGTGGGCCAAGACGCTCAGCACCTGCGCCCCAACGCCATTGCCAATCTGGGCCTGAGCGGTGCCATTGGCCATTTTGAGTCCTTGATTCAGGCTGCGGCCGACGCCATCCCCGAGGGCCCCAGTGCGCATGCCATGCGTGAGCTGGTGTGGCAGGAGTCAGAACGCTTGGTACCACGCGCCGCCTGCAACGCCTACCGCCAAGCCGCAGCGCAGACAGTCAGCGCCTGAGGCCTTGACGCCCAAGACCGACCAAGAACCACACAACACCACCGAAAGCTGCCATGAAGACGCTGGATTTGGCCTCGCTGCCTCAGGCTCCCGGGCGCCCAACGCCTTTGCGCGATCAAATCGGCGCCATGGTCGACCGCTGGATGACCAGCGCGAGCCTGTACCGCTGGAGTCTGACCAACCCGCTGACCCGGTGGGTCACGCGCAGGCGGGCCAGGCAGGTGTTCGATCTGATGGCCGGTTTTGTCTATTCACAGGTCTTGTTGGCCTGCGTGCGCTTGCGCATCCTGGAAGCCGTGGCCGAAAGGCCGCGCACCCTGGAAGAGTTGGCGCAATCGACCCGCCTGCCGGCTGCCGGTTTGCAAAGGCTGCTGCAATCGGCATTGGCCTTGCGTTTGCTCGACCTGCGCAGCCAGGGCCGCTATGGCCTGGGGCCGCTGGGCGCGCCCGTGGCCGGCTACGCCGGCATCCGCGCCATGATCGAGCACCACGCCGTGCTGTACCAAGACATGCAAGACCCGGTGGCCATGCTGCAGGGTCCGGGGCAGCCAGGCGCTATGGCGCAGTACTGGCCCTACACCCTGGAACCAGGCGCTCAGGCAGCCGCTGGTGCTGGCCTCACACAGGCCGACAAATATGCCCGCTACTCCAACCTGATGTCGGCGTCGCAGCCCTTTGTGGTGGACGAAATACTGGCCAGCTACCGCTTTGACGACCACCGTTGCGTGCTCGACGTGGGCGGTGGCCAGGGCACCTTTCTCAGCCGACTGGCACAGCATGCCACGCAATTGCAGGTTCACCTGTTTGACCTGCCCGATGTGGCTAAGCTGGCCCAAGCCAACTTTGAGCGTCAGGGGCTGCAGTCACGTGCCAAGGCAACGCCGGGCAGTTTTCTGCAGGACCGGCTGCCCCGAGGCGCTGATCTGGTGACGCTGATCCGCGTCGCTCACGATCACCCGGATGCCGACGTGCGCACGGTGCTGGCCGCGATTTTTGAAGCCCTGCCAGTAGGCGGCACCCTGTTGCTGGCCGAGCCCATGGCACAGGAGCCTGAGCACACACCGCAAGGCGACGCGTATTTCCACTTCTACCTGCTGGCCATGGGCGCCGGCAGACTGCGGACATCGCGTGAGCTGATGGCCATGATGGCCGACGCCGGGTTTTCACACCTCGAACTGGTGCCCAACCCCATGCCTTTGCAAACCCAGATTCTGGTCGGGCGTAAATCTCAGGGTTTACCCGCATAAACCCCAGATGATGTAAATTTTTATTGACATTTAAAACTGTCAAGTTCAATATACAGCCATGCAAGCCAACGCGATCGTTTTTCAGCAACCCAAGTCCTTGGCGGTCCTGGGCCTGAGCCTGCCCGACATGGGCGCGACCGATGTTGAAGTGCAAGTTGAATTCAGCGGCATCAGCACTGGCACCGAGCGCCTGTTGTGGGACGGCAGCATGCCCGCATTCCCCGGGATGGGCTATCCGCTGGTCCCAGGCTATGAAACCGTTGGGCGCGTCGTCGCTGCCGGGGAACAAGCCACGGTGGCGGTTGGCAGCCGGGTCTATGTTCCTGGCTCGCAATGCTTTCAAGAGGCCCGCAACTTGTTTGGTGGATCGGCCTCGCGGCTGGTCATCCCTTCTGCGCGCGCTATGCCCATCGAAGAGTCTTTGGCCGAACGCGGTGTGCTGTTTGCACTGGCAGCCACCGCCTACCACGCGCACAGCGCACCAGGTACTCAGCAGCCCGACTTGATCGTAGGACACGGCGTACTGGGCCGCATGATTGCCCGCCTGGCGGTCTTGGCTGGCGCCAAGCCAGTGGTCTGGGACACCAACCCCGCACGGCGCAGCGGCGCGCTGGGCTACGAGGTGATTGACCCGTCCGAGGACAGTCGTCGCAATTACAAATGCATTTGCGACGTCAGCGGCGTTGGCGCACTGCTCGATGACCTGATCAGCCGCTTGGCACCCGGTGGCGAGGTGGTGCTGGCTGGTTTTTACGACGCACCGCTGTCTTTTGTGTTCCCGCCCGCTTTTATGCGCGAAGCGCGTATCCGCATCGCGGCGCAATGGTCGCCGCCCGATCTCTCTGCGGTGATTGCACTGGCTGGCGAGGGGCGTTTGTCCCTAGACGGCCTGATCACCCACCACCACGACGCCACACAGGCCGATGCGGCTTACCGCACCGCGTTTGGCGATGCCGACTGTTTGAAGATGGTTCTTGATTGGAAACACACAACATGAGCGCAAGTTCAATTCCTGCAGTGGCGCCGGTAAATTTCATGCGCGATATCTTGCGCACTGAAGCGGCCATAGAACCGTCACCGGTCTCCACGTCTGCCGTCACCAAAGAAACCCAGATCATTGCCATTTATGGCAAAGGTGGCATCGGCAAAAGCTTCACGCTGGCCAACCTGAGCTACATGATGGCTCAGCAGGGCAAGAAGGTGCTGCTGATCGGCTGCGACCCCAAGAGCGACACCACCAGCTTGCTGTTTGGCGGTCGTGCCTGCCCCACCATCATTGAAACTTCGTCCAAAAAGAAACTCGCCGGCGAGGCAGTCGCCATCGGCGATGTCTGCTTCAAGCGCGATGGCGTTTACGCGATGGAGCTCGGCGGCCCGGAGGTCGGGCGCGGCTGCGGTGGACGCGGCATCATCCATGGCTTTGAGCTGCTCGAAAAGCTCGGTTTTCATGAGTGGGGCTTCGACTATGTCTTGCTCGACTTTCTGGGCGACGTGGTCTGCGGCGGCTTCGGCTTGCCCATCGCTCGCGACATGTGCCAAAAGGTGATTGTGGTCGCCAGCAATGACCTGCAGTCGCTGTATGTGGCCAACAACGTTTGCTCGGCCGTAGAGTACTTCCGCAAGCTCGGCGGCAATGTCGGTGTGGCAGGCATGGTCATCAACCGCGACGACGGCACGGGCGAGGCCGCCAACTTCGCCACCCATGTCGGCATACCGGTGCTGTCGACCATTCCGGCCAATGAAGACATTCGCCGCAAAAGTGCCAGCTACGAAATCATCGGCCGCCCGGACTCGGTCTGGGGCCCCATGTTCAGCGAGTTGGCAGCCAACGTCGCCACCTCACAGCCGGTTCGCCCCAAGCCGATGACGCAAGACCAGCTGCTCGGTCTGTTTGCAGCCTCGGCTGTCGGTCGCGACGTGGTGCTTGAACCGGCCACGCAATTTGACATGTGCGGCCGTACCGAAAACACCAAGCCCACGCTTGAAGTCGTGTACGACGAAGTCTGAAACCGCATCAGCAACAGACCATGAGCAAAACCATCCCCATTCTCAATGCGGCGGCGCAGGCGCCGGCCGGCGTCAGCACCGCCATCGAGGGTGACGGCATGGGGTGCCACGCTGGTGGTGAAAAAATGCTGGCAGCGGCCAAGGCCTCTGGCAAGTCTGAAGTGCTGGCTCAATACGCCAAAGACTACCCGGTAGCACCCTCCGCAGGTCCGCACGACCAGCCGCAAAGCATGTGCCCCGCCTTCGGCGCCTTGCGGGTGGGACTGCGCATGCGCCGCACCTCCACCATCCTGTCCGGTTCAGCCTGCTGCGTGTACGGCCTGACCTTCACCTCACATTTTTACGGTGCCAAGCGCAGCGTCGGCTATGTGCCCTTCAACTCGGAAAGCCTGGTGACCGGCAGACTGTTTGAAGACATTCGGGAGTCGGTCTACAACCAGGCAGACCCAGCCAACTACGACGCCATCGTCATCATCAATCTGTGCGTACCCACTGCCAGTGGCGTCCCGCTGCAACTGCTGCCCAAAGACATCAACGGGGTGCGCATCATTGGCATTGATGTACCAGGCTTTGGCGTGCCAACGCATGCCGAAGCCAAAGATGTTCTGGCCGGTGCGATGCTGAAATATGCCCGCGAAGAAATCATGGCTGGACCGGTGCAGGCGCCGCGGACCGGTCGTTCGGACAAGCCCACCATCACGCTGCTGGGCGAGATGTTCCCAGCCGACCC
>CAJAXU010000411.1 GCA_903948045.1 uncultured beta proteobacterium
GAGATGCCGATTTCGGCGCCGAGCCCGTACTCGAAGCCGTCGGCGAAGCGGGTGCTGGCGTTCACCATCACGCTGGCTGAGTCAACCTCGCGCAAAAAGGCCTGGGCATGCATGTGGTCACGCGTGATGATGGCGTCGGTGTGGTGGCTGGAGTAGCGGTTGATGTGGGCAATGGCCTCGTCCAGCCCGGCCACCACCTTGATGCTGATGATGGGCGCCAGGTACTCTTCGCTCCAGTCGCTCTCTTGCGCCGGCACCAGTCTCACTACGATATTGATAGCTACATCATCAAGCACAGCAGGGGCTGGCGCCCGATTTGACTCTAAGATAGCCAAGGTCTCAGGGCAGCCGCGCATCTCGACCCCCTTGGCGGCAAAGATGGCTGCCATAGGTGGCAAAAATTCTTGGGCCACACCACGCGCCACCAGCAGGCTCTCAGCTGCGTTGCAGGGGCTGTACTTTTGCGTTTTGGCGTTGTCGGTCACGGTGAGCGCCATGGCCAAGTCGCAGGGGTCGTCCACATAGACATGGCAGTTGCCGTCCAGGTGCTTGATGACCGGCACCTTGGCATCTCGGCTGATGCGCTCGATCAGGCCCTTGCCGCCGCGCGGAATGATCACATCCACAAACTGCGGCATGGTGATCAGCTGGCCCACCACGGCACGGTCGGTGGTCTGCACCAGTTGCACAGCGTCGGCCGGCAGGCCGCTGTCGGTCAGGGCGCGCTGCACCAACAAGGCCAGCGCCTTGTTGGACTCGATTGCCTCGGAGCCGCCGCGCAGGATGCAGGCATTGCCGCTCTTGATCGACAGGCTGGCGGCCTCTATGGTCACATTGGGCCGGCTCTCGAAAATCATGCCGAACACGCCAATCGGCACCCGCATCTGGCCCACCCTGATGCCGCTGGGCTGCTGGCGCAGCCCGGTGATTTCGCCGATCAGCTCGGGCATGACGGCGAGCTGCTCGCAGCCCTTGGCGCAGGTCTCCAGCACCTGCGGCCCGAGTTTGAGCCTGTCCACCATCGGCGCGGCCAGGCCGGCTGCGACGGCGCGCGCCAGGTCCTTGGCGTTGTCGGCCTGCAGCGCCGGAGTGGCCTCGCGCAGTAGTACGGCGAGGCGCTTCAAAGCTCTATTTTTCGTAGCAGCATTGGCTTTGGCCATCAGGGCCGAGGCCGCTTTGGCCCGGGCCCCCAGGGCCAGGCTGTAATCGCTGAGCTGGTGTGCGTCCATGGCGGGTCTGGCCCGCCTTACCAGGCGGCGATCGCGCCGTCGGTGCGCGGCTCGGTGCCGCCGCACAGCACGCCCTGGGCGTTGCGCCAGATGATCTGGCCGCGGCCGAAGGCAAGCCGGTTGCCCGACCAGTTGACCTCATGGCCCAGCGCCGCCAGTCCATGAAACAGGTGCTCGGGCGTGGCGCGCTCGATGTTGACGCGCCGCCCGCTCTCCCACTCCCAGCGCGGCGCATCAAGCGCGGCTTGCGGGTTCAGGCCGAAGTCGACCGTGTTCATGACCATCTGCACATGGCCCTGCGGCTGCATGAAGCCGCCCATCACGCCAAACGGACCGACCGCGGCGCCGTCCTTGGTCAAAAACCCGGGAATGATGGTGTGGTACGGCCGTTTGCCGGGGGCCAGGCAGTTGGGGTGGGTGGCGTCCAGCGAGAAGTTGTTGCCGCGGTTGTGCAGCCCGATGCCAGTGCCGGGCACCACCAGGCCGGACCCAAAGCCCATGTAGTTGCTCTGGATCAGCGACACCATGTTGCCCTCGCCGTCGGCTGTGCTCAGGTAGACCGTGCCGCCACGCGGCGGCTCGCCGGGCAGGGGCCGGGCCGCCTGCGCGCCAATCAGGGCGCGGCGTTCGTCGGCATAGGCGTCCGACAGCAGGTCGGCCACTGACACCCGCATGTGCGCCGGGTCGGCAATGTGGGCCAGGCCATCGGCAAAGGCCAGCTTGATCGCCTCGATCTGCCGGTGGTGCGTCAGCAGCGTGTCGCGCTCCTCGAAGTCAAAGCCCTTGAGGATGTTGAGCGCCAGCAGCGCCACCAGGCCGTGCCCGTTGGGCGGGATTTCCCAGACGTCGTAGCCGCGGTAGTTGACGCTGATCGGCTGGCACCAGTCGACCTGGTAGGCGCCTAGGTCGTCCAGCGTCAAATGGCCACCCGCCGCCTGCACGCAGGCCGCGATCTTTTCGGCCAGGGCGCCGCGGTAAAAACTGGCGGCGCCGGTCTGCGCAATGTCTTGCAGCGTGTCGGCATGACCGGCTGAGCGCCAGATCTCACCGGCCTGCGGCGCGCGCTCGGGCGCAAAGGTGTCAAACCAGGGCTTGAAATAGGGCGCCTTGAGCTCCTCGCGAAACAGCCGGGTGGCCTGCTGCCAGGCAAACGCCACCATGGGCGAGACCGGAAAACCGTCGCGCGCCAGCTCGACCGCCCGCGCCATCGACGTCGTCAAGGGCAGACGGCCAAAGCGGCTGGCCAGCGCCGCCCAGGCCGCCGGAGCGCCTGGCACCGTGACCGGCAGCGGTCCGTATTTGGGCATGCTGGTGTGGCCCAGACCGGTCATGTGGTCCAGCGTGAGGCTGCGCGGCGCCGGGCCGCTGGCGTTCAGGCCATGCAGCTTGCCGCCGTGCCAGACCAGGGCAAAAGAGTCGCCGCCGATGCCGTTGGCGGTGGGCTCGACCACGGTCAGGGCGGCGGCCGTGGCAATGGCGGCGTCAATGGCGTTGCCGCCAGCCTGCAGCACCGCCAGCCCGGCTTGGGCCGCCAGCGGCTGCGAGGTGGCGACCATGCCGCGGTTGGCATAAACCACCGTACGGCGGGAGGCGTACGGGTAATGAGTGGCGTCAAAGTTCGTCATAGTCACACGATGGTAGCATTCAGATAACACCGTTCCCGCCCCGCGAACCGCGCCCATGCCCTGCCTACCAACACCCCACCCACAGCGCTTGCCACAGAGGGCCTGCGCATGACTTGGTCCATTCTGGCGCGTGACACCGACGGCCGCTTCGGCATCGCCATTGCCAGCCGGTTTTTCTCGGTCGGCTCGCTCTGCATCCACAGCCAAGCCGGCGTCGGGGCGCTGGCAACCCAGGCCCTGATGAACCCGCTGTATGGCCCGCAGGGCTTGGC
>CAJAXU010000412.1 GCA_903948045.1 uncultured beta proteobacterium
CACTTCGGCAAAATCGTTCTTGCCAGCGCGCATCCAGAAGAAATGCAGCACCGCCAAACCCGCCACCAAATAAACGGCCCGGTGCAACAGTTGCCAGCGCCGCGCGCCCAGCGCCTTGATGGCGCGGTTAAATGACGTCAGCGCCAGCGGCGTGAGCAGCACAAAGGCACTGAAGCCGACCAGAATGAACGGCCGCTTGACGATGTCGCGGGCGATGTCCGTCAATTCCAGGCCCATGTCGAACCAGGCGTAGCTCAGCAGGTGCAACCACAGGTAGGCGTACATAAACAGCCCCAGCAGGCGCCGAAAGCGCGCCAACGTTGGCAGCCCGGCGATCACGCACAGCGGCGTCACCGCCAGCACCAGGCATAAAAAGCGCAGGGCCCAGTCGCCGGTGGCACGTATCAGGGCTTCGGCCGGGTTGGCGCCCAGGTTGTTGCTGGCGGCGCCATAGACGAGCCAAGCCAGCGGCAGCAGGCACAGCAGCCACACCAGCGGCTTGGCCGCCGGGTGCAGCAGCCAGCGGCCCAGCGCGGCGCGCATCAGAAGTTCTTTTTAAGGTCCATCCCGGCGTAGAGCTGGCCCACCTGGGCCTCGTAGCCGTTGAACATCAGCGTTTTGCGCTTCTTGGCAAACAGGCCGTCTTCACCGATGCGGCGCTCGGTGGCTTGGCTCCAGCGCGGGTGGTCCACGTCCGGGTTCACGTTGGAGTAGAAGCCGTATTCATTGGCGGCCGCCTTATTCCAGGCGGTGTCGGGCTGTTTATCCGTGAAGCGAATCTTGACCAGGCTCTTACCGCTCTTGAAGCCGTATTTCCAGGGCACCACCAGCCGCACCGGCGCGCCGCTCTGGTTGGGCAGTACCTCGCCGTACATGCCAAAACTCAGCAGCGTGAGCGGGTGCATGGCCTCGTCCAGGCGCAGCGCCTCCACATAGGGCCAGTCCAGCACGCTGGAGCCGACAAAAGGCATGGTCTTGGGGTCGGCCAGGGTCACAAACTCGACGTATTTGGCACTGCCCAGCGGCTCCACCTTCTTGATCAGCTGGCTCATCGAATAGCCAACCCACGGAATCACCATCGACCAGCCCTCAACGCAGCGCAGGCGGTAAATGCGTTCTTCTTGGGCGCTGAGCTTAATCAGGTCTTCCAGCGCGTACTTGGCCGGCTTCTTGACCAGACCTTCCACTTCCACCGTCCAGGGGCTGGTCTTGAGGGTGTGGGCGTTTTTGGCCGGGTCGCCCTTGTCGGTGCCGAACTCGTAGAAGTTGTTGTAAGTGCTGGCGTCTTTGTAGTCGGTCAGCTTGTCCATGGTCATGGCGCCGGCCACCGCTGACTTGGCGCCAGCCAGTGCCGCCAACTTGCCCGGACGAGCCGTGCCAGCGCCTTGGGCCCAGGCCTCACGGCCAGCCCAGGCCGCCATGACCGCGCCGCCCGAACCGGTGGCCAGCAGTTTCAGTAACTGACGCCGCTCGCGGTACGCTGCCTGGGATGTAATCTCGCTGCCCACCGGGTGGTGAAAGCCGCTGTCATGGGTCTTGATCAACATGGTGCCGTCCTCTGGGTTAAAGGTGACCGATGGGCGCCAGGCTCAGGGATGCCGTCTGCCGCTGGGCAGGCAGCCCCTGCCTGTTAACGCAGACCGGCGATGTAGTCCGACACCGCCTTGATTTCGCGGTCATTGAGCTTGGCCGCGACCTGCGTCATCTGCAAGGCGTTCTTGCGAATGCCATCACGGAACCCGGTCAGCTGGGCTGCGGTGTAGTCAGCGTGCTGGCCGCCGACGCGCGGGTACTGGGCCGGAATGCCGGCACCATTCGGGCTGTGGCAGCCGGCGCAGGCGGCGATCTGGCGGTCGGCAATGCCGCCGCGGTAGATGCGCTCGCCCAGGGCCACCAGCTCTTTGTCCTTGGCGAAACCGGGCTTGGCGGTCTTGCTGCCCAGCCAGTAGGCGATGTTTTTCATGTCAGCGTCGCTCAGCGTGGCCGCCATGCCGGACATCACTGCATTGGCGCGCTTGCCGCTTTTGAACTCCTGCAGTTGTTTGACGGTGTACTCGGGGTGCTGTTGGGCCAATTTGGGGTTGACCGGGGTGCCAGAGTTGCCATCGGCACCATGGCAGGCGGCGCACACCGCTGTGAAGCTGGCTTCACCTTTGGCCAAATCCGGCTTGGCTGCCTTGGCGGGGACCGCTTTCGGCGCGGCCTCTTGGGCGAGGACAGAGACGGCCGACGCCGCCAGCGCGGCAGTGATCAAGAGGGAGGCAAGCAGCTTCATGGTGAGTGTCGTGTCAGGTGAGCGGAACTGCGTGATTCTACAATGCGACCTTGGGTCCACCCCTCGACTGAATGACTATCCACACCAAACCATCCGCGCGCAGCGCCGCTTCTGCCCCAACCACGCCTGCTGCGGCTGCCGCCCTGGTGGCTTCCGGTTGGCTGCACACCGCCAAGTTTCTGACCACCGCACCCCAGCTGCATTTCTTGCCGGCGCTCAGCGTGCCCGAGATTGCCTTTGTGGGGCGCTCCAACGCCGGCAAGTCCACCTGCATCAACACCCTGACGCAGCAAAAGCAACTGGCCTTTGCCTCCAAAAAGCCAGGCCGCACCCAGCACATCAACCTGTTTTCTCTGGGCAAACAGGGCATGACCGACGCGGTGCTGGCCGACCTACCCGGCTACGGCTATGCCGCCGTGCCCAAGCAAGACAAGATCCGCTGGCAGCAGGTGATGGCCAACTACCTGGTCACCCGCGAAAACCTCAGCGGCATCGTGCTGATGTGTGACCCACGCCATGGCCTGACCGAGCTCGACGAAATTTTGCTCGATGTCGTGCGGCCGCGGGTGGAGGAAGGCCTGAAGTTTCTGGTCGTGCTGACCAAGGCCGACAAGCTCACGCGCGCCGAGCAAACCAAGGCACTGTCCATCATGAAACTGCAGGCCGGCGGCGGCGAGGTCCGCCTGTTCTCCGCCACCAAACGCCAGGGCATCGATGAAGTGTCCACCCTGCTTTGGCAGTGGGCGCATCCGGCCATCTCTGACCCCACCCCGTCACCTCCGACGCTACCTGTCATTGCCGGCACTTAGCCGTCATTCCCCGCCCCACACCAACCGCCACAACACAAATCCGCCCAAGCGCTCAATAGACCGACGGCATACCCGGCGGGCGGTCTTTGAAGCGTTTGTGGACCCAGTAGTACTGCTCTGGCATGGTGCTGATGTAAGCCGCCAGGCGCTGGTTCATCAGCGCGGTGTCGGCCTGCAGATCGTCGCTGGGGACATCGGTCCAGGCCGGCAGCACCTGCACCTCGTAGCCGGTGCGGGTCAGGCGGCTCAGCACTGGCACCACGCGGGCCCGGCCCAGGCGGGCAAAGCGCGAAAGTGAAGGCAAGGTTGCGGCCGGCACACCAAAAAACGGCACGAACACCGAATCAATCACATCAAAATTCATGTCGGGCAGCAAATACAGCGGCTCGCCGGCGCGCAGGGCCGTCAGCACCGGCTTGGCCGCGTCGATCCGGGCAAACAGCCGGGCGCCGCCAAAACGCTGCCGGCCGGCCTGGATCCAGGCGTCCAACCCGGGCTGGGCCGCGCGGGTGTAGATGGTGGTGAACCGGCGCGGCAGCTGCTGGGTGAGCGCGGTCCAGCCGGCGTCCAGGCCCACAAAATGCGGGGCAAAGATCACCAGCGGCGCCACGCCATCCAACTGCCCAAGCTCGCCCGTCAGGTGCAGCCGCTGGCGCACCACAGCCGGCGCGCCATGCCACAGCCAGGCCCGGTCCAGCCAGGCCTGGGCAAAACACACAAAGCTGCGGCGCGTCAGGGCCTGCAGTGCACCGGGCGACAAGTCCGGGAAGCACAGCCCCAGGTTGATGCGGGCCACCCTGCGCCGTGGCGCCGCCACCGCGTACAGCAACAGCCCCAGCAGCCAGCCCAGCCCACGCAGCCAAGCCAGCGGCAGCCGGGCCAGACCCTGCATCAGCGCAACACCCAATCGGTTCAGCATGCGGTCGGCGCCATAGGTCAGGCCGCCTGGCGCGGCTGCTTGTAGCGCGCATAGCCCCACAGGTACTGGCTGGGGCAGCGCAAGATCAAGGCTTCGAGCGCCTGGTTGATCTGAAGTGCCGCCTGCGCCGTGTCGGTGGCCAAGGGCTCCGGCAAGGGCTGCACATGCACCCGAAACCCGTGTCCGCCGGCCAGCCGCTCGCCCCAGGCCATCAGCACGCTGGCGCCGGTTTGTTGGGCCAGCCGCGCGGCCAGGGTCATGGTGTAGGCCTCACGGCCGAAAAACGGCAGCCACTGGCCCTGCCCTTCGGGCGGCACCTGGTCGGGCAGCAGGCCCACACATTCACCCTGTTTGAGGGCGCGCAACAGTTGCCGCACACCACCTGGCGTGGTCGGGGCGGTTTTCAGACCGGGCCGGGACCGCGCGCTGTTCACCCAGTCGCGCAGCCAGGCCTGGCGCGGCGGCCGAAACAGCACCGTCATGGGTTGGGCGGCGCCATAGCGGGCGGCATAGGCCTGGGCGGCGATCTCAAAGCAGCCCAGGTGCGGCGTCAAAAACAGCACGCCGCGCCCGGCCGCCAGGGCCGTCTCGACATGGGTCTGACCAACCCACTGCACCGGCACTGGCGCGCCCAGCCACAGGCGCGGCAGCTCGGCCACCAAACGGCCGGCCGCCGCCACGGCCGGGCGCCACTGGGCAGCACCCAGCCCGGCTTGGCGCGCCTGGGCCAAAAAACGGCGCCGGTAGGTGGTAGACGCCACAAACACGCACCAGCCCAGCAGCCCGCCCAAGGCCTGCGCCAAGCCCAAAGGCAGGCGGGAGAAAATTTTGAAAAATCGCTGCATCCGTCGGATAAACTAAGGGCGTCGCTGAGTTATGGAACTACTTGCAGGGCGACACACACACGGGTTTGGCTCCCAAGAGCCGCCATTGTGCCTTGTCAATTTATTGGCAAATCTGCTAAAGCGTTCGCGGAAAGCATCCCAGCTCAAGCAACGCGAATCTCGTTTTGTTGCAACCTTGACACTGGAGCTTCTAACCATGGCTAATGATTTCCTCTTCACCTCCGAATCCGTCTCTGAAGGCCACCCCGACAAGGTAGCCGACCAGGTGTCGGACGCCATTCTTGACGCGATCTTCAAGCAAGACCCCAAATCCCGGGTCGCCGCTGAAACCCTGTGCAACACCGGTCTGGTGGTACTGGCCGGCGAGATCACCACCAACGCGCACGTGGACTACATCCAGGTGGCGCGCGACACCATCAAGCGCATCGGCTACGACAACAC
>CAJAXU010000413.1 GCA_903948045.1 uncultured beta proteobacterium
CTGAAACCCGCAGTTTCAGTCGCTCAGCCCAGCTGCGGCACGTGACGCAACCGGCGTTTTCGCGCCGCATCCAATCGCTAGAAGCCTGGGCCGGTACCGATCTGGTGGACCGCAGCTCTTACCCCACCCGCCTGACGCCGGCGGGCGAGACCCTGTACGACCAGGCGCTGGAAATGCTGCAGGCCCTGCAAAGCACCCGAGCCCTGATGCGCGGCCATACCGCAGCTGGGCAGGATGTGATCGAATTTGCCGTGCCGCACACGCTGGCGTTCACTTTTTTTCCGGCCTGGGTCTCCGCCCTGCGCGAGAACTTCGGGCCGATCAAGAGCCGCTTGATCGCCCTCAATGTGCACGATGCCGTGATGCGTCTGGTGGAGGGCAGCTGTGACCTGCTGATCGCTTACCACCATCCGTCGCAGCCGAACCAGCTCGACACCGAGCGCTATGAGATGGTGAGTCTGGGCGAGGAGGTGGTGGCGCCCTATGTCAAGCCAGGGGTCGACGGCGAGCCGCTGTACCTGCTGCCGGGCAGTGCCGGCCGACCGCTGCCCTACCTGGGCTACGCGCCGGGGGCCTACCTGGGGCAGATGGTGGAGCTGATCCTCAAGCAAAGCAGCACCCCCATTCACTTTGACCGGGTGTATGAAACAGACATGGCCGAGGGCCTGAAAGCGATGGCGCTGGAGGGGCATGGCGTGGCCTTTTTGCCTTTCAGCGCGGTCGAGCGGGACCTGCGCGCCAAAAAACTGGTCAGCGCCGCGCCTGGCTTCATGACGGGGCTGCACATCACGATGGAGGTGCGGGCCTACCGCGAGCGACCCTTGGCCAAGGAGACCGTCAAACCCTCGGGGCACCCACCGCGTGGTGCCGGGGCAGGGCCGAAGCGTCATGCGCAGGCTCTGTGGGACTATTTGCTGAGCCAGGCCGCCACCTGAGGTCGGTGCTGACGGGGTGCGACGGTGTGACCGCCCCGGATTTGGGACAATGAATGCCATGGACACTCTTACCCTGACCCAACCCGACGACTGGCACCTGCACCTGCGCGATGGCGACGCCCTGCGCACGGTGGTGCCGCACACGGCAGCCCAATTTGGCCGCGCCGTGGTCATGCCCAACCTGAAGCCGCCCATCACCAGCACGGCCGCCGCCCTGGCTTACCAGGCGCGTATCCGCGCTGCGGTGCCGGTGGGCCTGAGTTTTGAGCCCTTGATGACGCTGTACCTGACCGACCATCTGCCAGCGGCTGAAATTGCGACGGCTGCAGCGGCCGGCGTGGTGGCGCTCAAGTTTTACCCGGCCGGTGCCACCACCCACAGCGATGCTGGTGTGACGGATATCCGCAAGGCCTACCCGGTGCTGGCGGCGATGCAAAAAGCCGGCTTGCCACTGCTGGTGCATGGCGAGGTGACCAACCCTGCGGTGGATATTTTTGACCGCGAGGCGGTGTTCATCGAGACCCAGTTGGTGCCGCTGCGGCGTGATTTCCCTGAGCTCAAAATTGTGCTGGAACACATCACCACGCGCGAGGCAGCGCAATATGTCGCGCAGGCGGACCGTTTCACCGCCGCGACCATCACGGCGCATCACCTGCTGTACAACCGCAACGCCATCTTCACCGGCGGCATCCGGCCCCATTACTACTGCCTGCCTGTGCTCAAGCGCGAGCTGCACCGCCAGGCGCTGCTGCAGGCGGTGGCCAGCGGCAGCCCACGGTTTTTTCTGGGCACTGATAGCGCTCCCCACGCCGCCCACCTCAAAGAGCACGCCAGTGGTTGCGCCGGCTGCTACACCGCGCACGCCGCGATGGAGCTCTACGCCGAAGCCTTTGACTCAGTGGACGCGCTGGACCGGCTTGAAGGCTTTGCCAGCTTCCACGGGGCCGACTTTTATGGTCTACCGCGCAACACCGGCCGTATCACCC
>CAJAXU010000414.1 GCA_903948045.1 uncultured beta proteobacterium
CCTGGAACATGCGTCGCTTGAGGGCGCCGGCGTCCTCCATGCGGATCATGACGCTGGTCAGCAGCCCTTCAAACACGCGCGGCGGGGCAAAGTAATAGGTGGGCCCGACTTCCTTCAGGTCGATCGTGACCGTGGCTGCCGACTCGGGGCAATTGACGACATAGCCACAGGCCAGCCACTGCGCATAGCTGAAGATGTTTTGCCCGATCCAGGCCGGCGGCAGGTAGGCCAGCACCTCTTCGCGGTGGGTTAAATGGTCGAACTCGGCGCCGGCCCGGGCTCGGTCCAGCAGCGAGTTGTGGGTGTGCACCACGCCCTTGGGGTTGCCAGTGGTGCCGGAGGTGAAGAACATGGCCGCCACATCGTGCGGCTGCGACAGCGCCACTTCATTCTTGACGAAATCCGGGTGCAGTTTGGCAAAGGCCTGGCCCGCCGCCAGCAGTTCGTCCAGGGCGGCCAGGCCGGGTTCGTCGTAGTTGCGCAGGCCACGCGGGTCATCAAAATAGATGTGCGCCAGGCCGGGACACTGGGCCCGCGCCTCCAGCAGCTTGTCGACCTGCTCCTGGTCTTCGGCAAAGGCGAAGGCCACATCGGCGTTGTTGATTGGGAACACGCACTCGGCCGCGGCAGCGTCCTGGTACAGCGGAATCGGCACCGCGCCCAGGGACTGCGCGGCCAACATGGTGGCATACAGGCGCGGCCGATTGGCACCCACCACCACCATATGCTGACCCCGGCGCAGACCAGCCTGGTGCAGGCCACAGGCCAAATGGGTCACCATGGTGGCCAGGTCAGCCCAGCTCAGGGCCTGCCAGATGCCATATTCTTTTTCACGCATGGCCGGCTCGCCCGGGCGCTGGGCGGCGTGTTGAAAAAGCAATTGAGGGAAAGAGGTCTGCATCCCGGCACCTTGTCTTCGTATCAGCGCAAGTCCGGCAGGGGGTTGCCGCTTGCTGCAATAGGGCAAATAATAGGGATTCATTTGACGCCAAGTTGTCGTTCCGACGACAATTTTGACCTTAATCAGTAGGGGTTTTCCCTTCGCTTTCTGGCAGCTTACAGGCTGACCCCGTCATGGTTCAAGAGTCTTCGCTGCACCAGCGCCGTCGCCCGCTCACCCTGGTTGAGCTGAACGCCATTCCCTGGCTCAGCCTGTTGGCGCCGACCGAACACGAACGCGCCGTGGCCGACCTGAAGATCGCCGACGCCAGCCCGGGCGACTATGTGTGCCGTGTGGGACGACCGGTGACTTACTGGTTTGGCGTGGTCGATGGCCTGCTGAAAATGAGCACCGACAACGCGCAGGGCCAGACCATGACCTTCACCGGCGTGCCGCCCGGCGGCTGGTTTGGCGAGGGCACGGCGCTCAAGCGCGAGAGTTACCGTTACAACATCCAGGCCCTGCGCAAGAGCCGGGTGGCGGGCCTGCATGTCGATACCTTCCACTGGCTGCTGGACCATTCCATTGGCTTCAATCGCTTTGTCATGAACCAGCTCAACGAGCGGCTAGGCCAATTCATTGCCGCACGCGAGATTGACCGCATGGGCAACCCCAATTTGCGGGTGGCCCGCAGCCTGGCGGCGCTGTTCAACCCGGTGCTCTACCCCGGCGTGGGCGAGGTGCTGCGCATCACGCAGCAGGAGCTGGCCTACCTGGTCGGACTGTCACGCCAGCGCGTGAATGAGGCCCTGACCGAGCTGACGGCACAGGGCGCGATCCGGGTCGAGTACGGCGGCTTGCGGGTGCTCGATTTGGGTGCGCTGCGCACGCACGTGTTTGTAGGTTGAATTCGCGGCCAGTTGTGGGCGATCACACGTCAGCAAAGGCGCAGCGAGACGGGCCGCAACGCTTCACTGCGGCCCCAGAGGCGCACTGCAGACCGTCTCGCTGCGCCTTTGCAAACCGGCCTTGTCAATTCCGAGGCAAAGCCTGGCGTCAGGGGTGGCGCGGTAAGGGCGCATTCTGGGGCGGCGAGAAGCGCAGGCCAGCGGTCGTCGCGCGCAGCGCGCTCGTCATCATGCTGGGCGCGGTTGTCCGAACGGCGAGAGCGCAGCGAACACAGTGAGTTCGGCGCCCCGACCGCTGGACGAGCATCGCAGCGAAGTCGGCGTTCACGCCGACCGCCGCAGACAGCGCCCTTACCGCGCCACCCCTGACGCCGGGCTGCTAGACGAGAGGATAGAGCCGTCGCTGTTGGCCTCCAGCCCTTGTAAAATATGGCGTTATAGCTCCTAATTCAATAGCGCATGACCCTACCTAAACCCCCTGCCCCACCCGTACCCACCTTCCGGCGCGCAGCACCACCGGCCCAGCGGGCGCCGATCCCGGCCGGGCAGACCAATACCGCTGCCATTGGCCCGAATGGCACGCTGCGCCTGAACAAGCGCATGGCCGAGCTGGGGCTGGCCTCGCGGCGCGAG
The DNA here is from genome assembly GCA_903948045.1 of uncultured beta proteobacterium. GTDB lineage: Bacteria > Pseudomonadota > Gammaproteobacteria > Burkholderiales > Burkholderiaceae_C > Rhodoferax. Next base: position 2,422 of record CAJAXU010000414.1, read on the forward strand.
GCGGACGACTGGATTGGCAAGGGCTGGGTCAAGGTCAACGGCGTGGTGGCCACCATGGGCATGCAGGTCTTGCCCGATGTGCGGATCGAGATCAATCCGCAGGCGCAGGGCCAGCAGGCCAACCAGGTCACCATTCTGGTGAACAAACCCATGGGGCTGGTCAGCGGCCAGGCCGAAGACGGCCACCTGCCGGCCATCACGCTGGTGCAGCCGCAAAACCGCTGGGCCGAGGACAACGCGCGCTTCTTCTTTCACCCCAAACAACTGCAAAGCCTGGTGCCGGCCGGCCGGCTGGACATCGACTCGATCGGGCTGCTGGTGCTGACGCAAGACGGCCGTGTCGCGCGCCAATTGATCGGCGAAGACTCGGTGATGGAAAAAGAATACCTGGTGCGAGTGGTCTACCTCGGGCTGGACAAAACCGGCCAGCCCCAGGCCGACCCGCAACCGGGCCAGCTGGTGCGCATGGACGATGACGACCCCATCACCACCAATGTGCAGGCGGTGTTTCCACCCGCAATGCTGGACAAGCTGCGCCACGGCCTGAGCCTGGACGGCCAGGCCCTGAAACCGGCCAAGATCAGCTGGCAAAACCCGGAGCAGTTGCGCGTGGTGTTGACCGAGGGAAAAAAGCGCCAGATCCGGCGCATGTGCGAGCTGGTGGGCCTGAAGGTGGTGGGCCTGAAGCGGGTGCGCATCGGCCAGGTGATGCTGGGCAACTTGCCGCTGGGGCAGTGGCGCTATTTGGCGCCGCACGAGCGGTTTTAATTGCGGGACAGCGCGATGAATCCCGCTTTGCAAACCCTGCAGACCGCGCTGGCGCAACTGCGCGCTGGCACCCTGTCGGTGCAGGCCTTCAGTACCCAAGCGCGCCAGCTCGATGCCCTGCTGACTACCCTGCCGCCACGTTATGGCGAAGTGCTGCTGGGACTGCTGGACCGCTTGGAATCCAGCGCGCTGTTCACCGATGAAAGTTGCTCATTCAGCCACCACGATCTGCAGGACAGTGTGCAGCTCTGGCTGGACAAGGCCAGCGCCCTGCTGGCTGCAGCCGACCACGGCTGAAGGCACCTGCGGCGTGGGGGCATGGCCACACAGGGCACCGGCCGCACCGCCCTATGTCTACGCCGCCGGCCAGCGGTAGCCCAGCACGCAGCTGCGGGGGTAAAAGTGCTCTCGCACTTCGTCGAGCTGGTTGCCGCCCAGCAGGTGCACATGGTCCGCGTCTTCACGCAACCAAAAGCCCACGTGACCCCGCCAGCTTGCCGGGTCATCGCGCCACAACACGGCAATGCAGCCCGGCACCGGCACAGCCAGCGGCTCACCCCAGGTCAGCCAGGAACGCGCCAGCGCCGAGCCGGTACCACCCAAGCCGTGCTGGGCCAGCACCCAATTCACAAATGAGGAGCACCACGACGCCTTGTCGTCATAACCGGCAATATTGGTGCCGGCGTGGTAAGCGGTGATGCGCGGGTTGCTGTGCCCGGGCGGGAACGTGCGCACCCCGATTTCGGCCCGCGCCAGCGCCAGCCAGGGGGCGGCGCGCCAGGAGGCAGGGTTCGGTGAGGGGGCCGATGAAAGGGGCGGTGAAAGGGGCGATGAGGGCGGCGTCATGCGGCGGTGGCTGGAGGCAGGCCCCGCATCTTATGCGAGCCGGGCCGGCTGCGGCGGGTGCCGACGCCCTTGAAACCCAGACCCATCGCCCATAATTGCGGGTTGTCCGGGCGACCGGCTTCTGTGCCCTGTAGGCGCAACCCATTTTTGAGACCACACCCTACCCATGAGCAAGCAAACCCTGTCTTTCCAGGCCGAAGTGGCCCAACTTCTGCACCTCGTCACCCACTCGCTGTACTCCAACAAGGAAATTTTCCTGCGCGAGCTGGTGTCCAACGCCTCGGACGCCTGCGACAAGCTGCGTTTTGAAGCGATCAACAACAGCGGCCTGTATGAAGACGCGCCCAACCTGGAAGTGCGGGTCAGTTTTGACAAGGACGCCAAAACCCTGACCATCACTGACAACGGCATCGGCATGAGCCAGCAAGAGGCCATTGACCACCTGGGCACCATCGCCAAGAGCGGCACCAAAGACTTTGTCTCCAAGTTGTCGGGCGACCAGAAGGCCGACTCGCAGCTGATCGGCCAGTTTGGCGTTGGCTTCTACTCCGGCTTCATCGTGGCCGACAAGATCATGGTCGAGTCGCGTCGCGCCGGCCTGAGCGCCGCCGACGGGGTGCGCTGGATCAGCGGAGGCGCCGGTGACTTCGAGGTCGAAACCATCGACCGCGCCGCACGCGGCACCAGCGTGACGCTGCACCTGCGCGACGACGCGCTGGATTACGCCAGCGCCTGGAAGGTCAAGGGCATCATCAGCAAGTACTCGGACCACATCAGCCTGCCGATCCTGATGGAGAAAGAAGAATGGAACGACGGCGAGCTGATCACCCCGAGCGACGAGAACGGCGGCCGCCAGCCCGGCGGCATGGTCAAAACCGGTGACTGGGAGTCGGTGAACAAGGCCAACGCCATCTGGGCCCGCGCCAAAAAAGACATCACATCCGAGCAGTACGACGAGTTCTACAAGCAGATCAGCCACGACTTCGAGGCGCCGCTGGCCCATACCCACAACCGGGTTGAAGGCAGCACCGAGTACACACAGCTGCTGTACATCCCGTCCAAAGCGCCGATGGACCTGTACAACCGTGAAAAATCAGCCGGCATCAAGCTCTACGTCAAGCGCGTCTTCATCATGGACGACGCCGAGGCGCTGATGCCCACCTACCTGCGCTTTGTCAAAGGCGTGGTCGATTCGGCCGACCTGCCGCTCAATGTGAGCCGCGAGTTGCTGCAGGAGAGCCGCGACGTCAAAGCCATCCGCGAAGGCTGCACCAAGCGCGTGCTGTCCATGCTGGAAGACCTGGCCAGCGGTGACAAATTGCCAGAAGCATCAGCCGATGGCGTGACGGATGTCGTCAGTGCCGAAGACAAGCTGGAAGCGGAAAAGAACGTTGGCAAGTACACCAAGTTCTACGCTGAGTTCGGCGCTGTGCTAAAGGAAGGCCTGGGCGAAGACTTTGCCAACAAAGAGCGCCTGTGCAAGCTGCTGCGCTTTGCCTCTACCACCACGGACTCCGCCAGCGTGGGCTTTGCCGACTACAAGGCCCGCATGAAGGAAGGCCAGGAAGCGATTTACTACATCACGGCGGACAACCTGGC
>CAJAXU010000415.1 GCA_903948045.1 uncultured beta proteobacterium
AATAGAGGCACACCTTGCAAAAATTTAGAACTGTGAAGGGCCTGGTGGCCCCGATGGACCGGGAAAATGTCGACACCGACGCCATCATCCCTAAGCAATTTCTCAAATCGATCCGCAAGACCGGTTTTGGTCAAAATCTGTTCGACGAATGGCGCTACCTGGACGCTGGCTATCCCGGCCAGGACCCCACCAGCCGCAAGCCCAACCCAGACTTCGTGCTCAACCAAGTGCGCTACCAGGGCGCCTCTATTTTGCTGGCGCGCAAGAATTTTGGCTGTGGTTCATCGCGCGAACATGCGCCTTGGGCGCTGGACCAATTTGGCTTTCGCGCGATCATTGCGCCCAGCTATGCTGATATTTTCTTCAACAACAGCTTCAAAAATGGTCTGCTACCCATTGTGTTGCCGGATGCACAGGTCGCCGCACTGTTTGACGAGCTGGCGGCCTTTCCGGGCTACAGCCTGACAATCGATCTGGAGCGTCAGCGGATTGTCAAACCCGATGGCCAGGAGTTGCCGTTCGAGGTGCAGGCGTTTCGCAAGTACTGCTTGCTCAATGGCTTTGATGACATTGGCCTGACCTTACGTCACGCCGACAAGATCCGCGCTTTCGAAGCCCAGCGTTTGACACAAAAACCCTGGCTCGCCCGCACGCTGATTGCCTGAGTAGCTCTCTTTTTTATAGCAAACTAGTTTCATCATGAAAATTGCAGTTTTACCGGGTGACGGAATTGGGACCGAAATAGTGGCCGAGGCGGTCAAGGTCCTGAAAGCGCTTGATCTTCAGTTCGAAATGGAAACAGCGCTGGTCGGTGGTGCCGCGTACGACGCCCATGGCCACCCGCTGCCAGACGCCACCCTGCGGCTGGCGCGTCAGGCTGACGCCGTGCTGTTTGGTGCCGTCGGCGACTGGAAATACGACACCTTGGATCGGCCCTTGCGGCCGGAGCAGGCTATTTTGGGTCTGCGTAAAAACCTCGGCCTGTTTGCAAATTTCCGCCCAGCCATCTGCTATGAGCAACTGGTTGGTGCCTCCAGCCTCAGACCCGAGTTGATAGCCGGCCTTGACATTCTGATCATCCGGGAACTCACTGGCGACATCTATTTTGGTCAGCCGCGCGGGCGCCGTGTGGCCACCGACGGGCTGTTTCCCGGTGCCGAAGAAGCGTTTGACACCATGCGCTACTCGCGGCCCGAGATCGAACGGATTGCCCATGTCGCTTTCCAGGCTGCACGCAAACGCAGCCATCGGGTCACCAGTGTGGACAAGGCCAACGTGCTGGAGACCTTTCAGTTCTGGAAAGACGTGGTCAGCGACATTGGCAAGCAATACCCCGATGTGGCACTTGACCACATGTACGTCGACAACGCCGCCATGCAGCTGGTGCGGGAACCCAAAAAATTCGATGTGGTCGTGACAGGTAATATGTTTGGCGACATCCTGAGCGACGAGGCGGCCATGCTGACCGGCTCCATCGGCATGCTGCCCTCGGCCAGCCTGAATGCCAGCAACCAGGGCTTGTATGAGCCCAGCCATGGCAGCGCGCCGGATATCGCTGGCAAAGGCATTGCCAATCCGCTGGCGACCATCCTCAGTGCCGCCATGATGCTGCGCTACAGCCTGAATCAGGAGGCTGCGGCCCAGCGAATAGAGGCGGCGGTCAAGACAGTGCTGAACCAAGGCCTGCGTACTGCCGACATCTTCAGCGCGGGCATGACAAGGGTTGGCACGGTCGAAATGGGCGCGGCAGTTGTCAGGGCCCTGCAATAGTTCCAAATTAGAATACAGGTATGGCGAAAATGCTCCGCGCTTCGAATCACCGGTCCGGCTACGGCGGCGTGGTGCAGCGCGTGCGCCCTCGGGCCGCCACAGCACTCACCAAAGCGACCACCATTAAAGGCTAGGACAGCCCGGTTCGTCGCGCCCCACCGGCCAGACGAGCCGGGCAGATGAAAATTTTCTCTCAATCATCTGAAAGGACACTCTCATGAACATTGGCAATTTGGTTGGCCTGGTTGGCTGGCGCGGCATGGTCGGTTCGGTCCTGATGGACCGAATGCAGTCCGAGGGCGACTTTGAACACATCGAGCCGCTGTTTTTCTCGACCTCTAATGCTGGTGGCAATGCCCCGG
>CAJAXU010000416.1 GCA_903948045.1 uncultured beta proteobacterium
CTTCCAAGCGCACCTGCACCGAGCCAATCGCCTTGGGGTGGCTGTAGATGTAGAACTGGCCGGCGGCCACCGCGTCAAACACTTTTTGCGCCACATCGGCCGCGCTGACACGCCCTGAACCCACCGCCTTGTCGCTCATGGCCTGCCCGATCAGCTGGCTGCGCGTGGGCTTGGCTGGGGCGGCATCGGCGGGCCGGTTGCGGTGGCTCTGGCTGATGCCAGTCGGCACGAAATAGGGGCACAGCACCGAGGCGCTGATCTGGTCGGTGACAAGGGCCAGATCCTGGTACAGGGTTTCGCTCAGGGACACCACCGCGTGCTTGCTCACGTTGTAAATGCCCATATTGGGCGCATTCAGCAGCCCGGCCATGCTGGCGGTGTTGACGATGTGGCCCTGCCAGGCCGGGTCTTGTGCGGCGGCCGCCAGCATCATGGGGGTGAAAACCCGCACACCGTGCGCCACGCCCATCACATTGACGCCGAGCACCCAGTCCCAGTCCTTGGCCGAGTTTTCCCAGATCAGGCCGCCGGAACCGACACCCGCGTTGTTGAAGACAAAATGCGGCGCGCCAAAGCGCGCCAGCACGGCCTGGCCCAGCGCGTCCATGGCGGCGGCATCTGAGACATCCACCCGCAGCGCCAGCACCGCCGCACCGGCCGCCTGCAGTTCCTGCGCAGCGCGGTCCAGCGCATCCTGCTGCACGTCGACCAGCACCAGGTTCATGCCGAGCCGGGCGCCGATGCGCGCGCATTCCAGGCCAAAGCCCGAGCCGGCGCCGGTCAATACCGCCGTCTTGTTACGGAAATCTGTGATCATGCGATTGCTCCTGAGTGAATGGGGTACCAGACCATCTCCAGATGGTCAATGCCGTCTTCGACATACGGGCGGTTTTCGTCGACAAAACCATGGCTGGCGTAAAAGCGCTCAAGCCGCGCCTGCGCGCCAATGCGCACCGCCTGCTGGCCCCACTGCTGGGCCACCGCTTGCAGCGCCCGGCGGATCAGGGCGTGGCCGAGCCCGGTGCCGCGCTGCGCGGGGTCGGTCACCACCCGGCCGATGCTGACCTCGGCAAACTTGATGCCGGGCGCAAAGCAGCGCGCATAGGCCAGCAGCTGGCCGGCGTGCGTGCCAAGCAAATGCAGCGCCTGCGGATCAGCGCCGTCGATGTCCTGAAAGGCGCAGGCCTGCTCCACCACAAACACCGCGCTGCGCAGTTGCAGCAATTCATGCAGCTGGCGGGTGCTGAGGGCGTCGAACGGCAGCAACTGCCAGTCGAGGGCTGGCGCCAGGCTCATGCCGCCGGCGCCGCCTTGAGCGTGAAGCCGATGCGCGGAAAGTGCACATGCACCAGCCCTGCCCGCTCGTCCACCCGGCGCAGCGTGTAGCGGGTGCGCGTGGCAGCCACCAGCTCACCCTCGGTCGGCTCGGGCCCAAAGCTCTCGGCTGCCACCGTGACCCGGCTACCCAGCGGGATGCCGTGCTCGTCCTGGAAAAAAGCATCAATTAGGGCTGTAGGCCCCGTGGATGCTGAACATTGCGCTATGGCTTCTGTAGCAGAGAGCTTGTCAAAGCGGCCGTGGCCGATGGCTTCCATGCGGTCCATCCAGGCCAGCACCGCCGGCGTGGCATCCAGAATGCCGGCCATCACCGGCACGCGCCGGCGTGAAAACCACAGCGGGTGGTAGACCGCAAAATCAGCCACGCAGGGCGCGGCCCCCAACAGGTAATCCTGCCCCTCCAGCATGGTGGCAATGCGGCGCAGATAAGACTTGTAGGCGGCGGTGGCGTCGGCCGGGCGCAGGCGCGTCATGCCCACGGTCATGGCACCCCGGTCAGCAGCGAAAGCCTTGGCGACCTCCGGCGGCGCACCTTCAAACATGGCGGCGGCACCGCGTGGCTGCAGGCTGTAGCCCATGGCGGCCCAGAACAGCGTGCTGTCGGCCCACTGGGCCAGCACCCGGGCCAGGCCCCGCTGCGGCGCCGGGTACAGCGCCGGTTCGGGCTGCAGGTGGTCCAGCACCTCACAGATCAGGGCGGTGTCGCAGTAGATATCGGCGCCGATCTGCAGGAGCGGGGTCTTGCGGTAGCCGCCGGTGAGCGCCAGCACGTCGGGCTTGGGCATGATGGACGGGATGATGACCGACTTCCAGGCCAGTTGTTTGTAGCCCAGCACCAGCCGGATTTTTTCCGCAAACGGTGAGGTCGGGTAGTGGTGAAGAATGATGTCGGCCATGGCCAGCTCCGTAGGGTAAAAAAAGATTCAGATCAGCTTGACCAGCTGCTTGCCAAAATTGCGGCCCTTGAGCAGGCCCAGAAAAGCCTCGGGCGCCGCCTCAATGCCCTGCGCCACTGACTCACGGGCGCGCAGCTTGCCGGTGGCCACCAGCATGCCCAATTCCTTGAGTGCAGTAGGCCAGACCGCCATGTGCTCACTCACGATGAAGCCCTGCACTTTCAGCCGGTTGGTCAGGATCAGTGCTGGGTAGGCGAGCGGCAGCGGCGCGCCGTTGTAGCCGGCAATCATGCCGCAGACCGCGATGCGGCCAAAGGCGTTCATCAGCGGCAGCACGGCATCGAGCACCATGCCGCCCACGTTCTCAAAATAGCCATCGATGCCGTTCGGGCACTCGGCGCGCAGGGCTTTGGACAGCGAGGCGGCGCTGGTGTGCTGCTTGTAGTCGATGCAGGCATCGAAGCCGAGCTCTTCCACCGCATAGCGGCACTTGTCCGGGCCACCAGCCACGCCCACGGTGCGGCAGCCGCGCGCCTTGGACAGGGCCGCAAAGGCACTGCCCACGGCGCCGGTGGCGGCGCTCACCACCATGGTCTGGCCGGCTTGGGGCTCGATGATCTTCACCAGCCCATACCAGGCGGTCACACCCGGCATACCGACCGCACCCAGGTAGGCGCTGAGCGGCACGTGGGTGGTGTCCACCTTGCGCAGGGCGCCGGGCTGGTTGCCATCCACCACGCTGTACTGCTGCCAGCCGCCCATGCCGACCACCTGGTCGCCCACCGCGTACTGCGCGTTACGTGATTCGACCACCTCGCCCACCGTGCCGCCGCCCATGGTCTGGCCCAGCGCCTGCGGTGCGGCATAGCTTTTGGCGTCATTCATGCGGCCCCGCATATAGGGGTCCAGGCTCAGGTAGTGGTGGCGCACCAGCACCTGGCCGTCCTGCAAGGACGGTGTCTCTGCCACCACGCGCTTGAAGTTGCTGGCCTGGGCTTCGCCGACCGGGCGGTTGTCAAGGTGAATCTGGATGTTCTGGGGCATAGCGGACTCCGGGTAGTAAGGGATGAATTGCTGGAAACAAGGCAGTAGACGTGTCAGTCGGCGAGCGGCACCGGATCGGCCGACAACCGGGCTGGCGCCGACTGGCGCCGCACGTACTTGAAGGTGCCGCTGGCCCGGGCGCATACTCTCCCGGCCGCGTCAGAAATGCTAGCTTCGGTGAAGCACAGCGTGGCGCCACGCTGCACCACCCGGCCGGCGCTGCTGAGCGGGCCGCGCGCCGGCCGCAGAAAACTGGTTTTCAGCTCGATCGTGACCACGCCCATGCCGGCCTGCAGGCTGCGCGCCGCGGCCGCCATGGCCACATCCAGCAGCGTCATCAGCACGCCGCCATGCACCACGCCGAAGGAATTGAGGTGCTCGGGCAGCGGCGCCAGCACCACCTCCGACACACCGCCTTCGGACAGCCGCCGTTCGATCCCCAGGTGGGCGACAAACGGGTATTCAACCGCCATGCCTAGCCGCCCCGCACGATGCTGACGCCGCCGTCCACCGCCAGCCACTGGCCGGTGATGTGCTTGCCGGCATCCGAGGCGTACAGCACGCACAGGCCCTTCAGGTCTTCATCGTCCCCCAAGCGGCCCAACGGGGCGTGCGCCGCCAGGGCGTCGCCATGCTCGGCCAGTGCGCCCTGCGTCATTCGGCTCGGAAAAAAGCCGGGGCAGATGCTGTTGACCGTGATGTTGTACTTGCCCCATTCGGCCCCGAGCGCGCGGGTGAAGTTGATCACCGCACCCTTGGAGGTGTTGTAGGCGATGGTGCAGATCTCGGGCGGGTTGCCGCCCAGGCCGGTGATCGAGGCGATGTTGATGATGCGACCGCTGCGCCGGGCGATCATGCTTTTCTTGGCGATGGCCTGGCTCAGCAAAAAATAGCCGCGGATGTTCAGGTTCATCACCTTGTCCCAGGCCTCGATCGGGTGGTCCTCGGCTGGCGCCCCCCAGGCGGCCCCGGCATTGTTGACCAGAATATCGACGTCGCCCATACGCTGCAGGGTCTCATCGGCCAGGCGCTGGATCTCGGTGTCACGGGCGCAGTCGGCGGCGACCCAGCGCGCGTCAATGCCGGCCGCCTGCAACTCGGCGCAGGCCTGCTCCAGGTCATCGGCCTTGCGCGAGCTGATCATGATGCGGGCACCGGCCTCGCCCAGGGCGTGGGCCATCTGCAGCCCAAGGCCGCGCGAACCGCCGGTGACCAAGGCGGTCTTGCCGGTGAGGTCAAACAATTGCTGAATGGTTCGGGGCATCAATAGGTTCCGGATTGGGTAAGAGATTTTGCGTGACGGGGCCGGCCGGCCATGTCACCCGTGCGATATTGTCACGCCTGCCGTGCCCGCCCCCGATCAAGTCGAGGGCAGGCTGCAGCGCCGACCCACCCGCGCGTTAGACTTGCCAGCTTTCCCCAGACCCTGTTGCGCCCGCCCATGCCAGCCCACCCACTGCCCGCCCAGCGGCTGGCCCAGATTCTGCTGGGGCTGGGCTTTGTGTTGCATGCCGCGGTCGGGGCGCTGCACGGGCTGTCGGTGGACGAGGCGCATTACCTGCTGTATGCGCTGCACCCGGCCCTGAGCTATTTTGACCACCCGCCCATGGTGGGCTGGGTGCAGTGGCCGCTGGTGGCGCTGGACCTGCCGGTGGCGGTGTTGCGGCTGCTGCCGGGCCTGATCTGGCTGGCCTCGGGCTGGCTGGTGCAGCAACTGGCCCAGCAGTTCAGTCAGGGCAGCGAGGTGCCGGCCGACCAAGCCGGGCTGGCGGCAGTGGGCGTGTTTCTGCTGGCGCCACTGTTCAATGTGCTGGCCATCGGGCTACTGCCAGACAGCCTGCTGCTGCTGCTGAGCCTGGCCCTGCTGCGCCAGACACTGCGCCTGCTGCAGCCGCTGCCCCAGACCAGGCCGAGCGACTGGCTGCTGCTGGGCCTGCTACTCGGGCTGGCGGGCCTGAGCAAGTACACCGCGATCCTGGCCGCGCTGGCGGTGGCGCTCTGCCTGCTGCTGACACACGGCTGGCGGCTGTTGCGCCAGCCCTGGCTGTGGGTGGCCACACTGCTGGCCCTGCTGCTGGTGACGCCAGTGCTGGTCTGGAATGCACAACACCAATGGCTCTCGTTTGCCTACCAGGCGCAGCACGGTGCCGGCGACGGCTGGCAGCTGCGGCCACTGCTTGTGTTCGCGCTGCTGCAGTTGCTGGCTTACGGGCCGCTGCTGCTGTGGGCGGCCCCGGGCTGGCGGCAGGCACGCCACGGCGCCGCACGACTGAGTCTGCTGTTTTTTGCCGTGCCGTTTGCCGTGTTGGCCTGGTTGTCGGCCGGCGGCAGCAGCCTGCCGCACTGGACCGCACCGGCCTGGGCGGCTCTGGCCCCCTTGGCCGGCATTGGCCTGGCCCGCGCGTTTCGACAGGGCCGGCGCTGGCTGATGGTCACCACCGCTAGCCTGCAGGCGGTGGCACTGGCCCTGCTGCTGGCGGCCATGGCCACCGGGCTGCAGCCCTGGGCCGAGCACTCGGCGGATGAGGCGCCGCCGGCCAACCCCTTTGCCGACCTGCACGGTTGGGATCTGGCGGCAGAAAGGGCGCGCGCCCTGGCGCAGGCCCAAGGCCTGGACACCCTGGCTGTACAGCACTGGACCCTGGCCAGCCGCCTGGCCTGGTATGGCCGCCCCTTGCTGGTGCAAGTGCTGGACCACCGGGTGGACCAGTTCGACCTGTGGGCGGCGCCACTGGCTGCTGGCGGCAACGCCCTCCTGCTGGATTGGTCGCTGATGCCGTTTGCGCTGCCAGTGGGCCCCGAGGGCTTCGCCGACTGCCGGTTGCTCGACAACCTGCCCATTCGACGCTTGGGCGGCTTGTTGTCGGTGTTCCACTTCTACGAGTGCCGCGACTGGCAAGGCACCAGCGGAGAACAGGCATGACCGCCTCTGGGCCTGGCACATTTGCCCGACTCTGGCCAATCGCTGTGGTGGCCGCATTGCTGTTGGGCGCCGGCGCACCAGTCTGGCTGGGCTGGTTCGAGCCACGCCTGTTTCTGACTCTGAACCACGCCTTGGCAGCATTGGGCACCGGTCTGTGGGCGGCACTGTCGCTGCTGGGCAATGGCTGGGGCCTGCTGGCGCTAAGCGCCCCGCTGCTGGTACTGGCGCCACGCCTGATGTGGGCCTGGTTGTGTGCCGCACCTTTTGCCAGCCTGCTGGCGCGTGGCGTCAAGGCCTGGCTGCAAAGCCCGCGCCCGGCGGCGGTACTGGACGCGGCGCAATTTCATATTCTGGGCGAGCCCTTGCACCTGGAGGCCTTCCCCTCCGGCCACACCGTCACCGCCTTTGCTGCGGCCACGGCGCTCTACCTGGCCATCAACACCACGGGAACGGGTCGGCGCGCCCTCTGGCTGTTTGCGCTGGCCATTGGCGCGGGCCTGTCGCGCATCGCCGTGGGGGCACACTGGCCGGGCGACGTGCTGGCCGGTGCCGCGCTGGGCCTGATCGCCGGCGGTATGGGCCATGCCCTGTGGCAGCGCATGAACCCCAGCTGGTTTCGGCCCGCCGCATGGCCGCAGTGGCTGCTGGCGCTGCTGCTGGGCGCCACGGCCTACACGCTAGGGACCGAGCCGCTCGATTTTGTTGAAAACAGTCTGGTGCAACAGCTCTTGCTCGGGCTGGTGGTACTGTCACTGCTGGCCTTTGCCGCGCAGGTCTGGCGAGCCCACCGGGACGCCAGGGCTTAAAACGCGGCGTCGGGCATGGTTGCGCACAGCGGGTCGCGCGTGCTCACCACTTGCAGCCAGGCCCCGATCTTGGGCAACTCATAATGATAAAAATAGGCTGTAGCCCTTGTCCTGCCTTGGGTTTGTGCTATTGATTGTGTAGCATCATCACGCAGCGCGGCCAAGCTCACATCCAGCCAGATCCAGGCCAGTACCGTGTGGCCAAAGGCCTGCAAATAGGGCACGGCATTGGCCAGCGCCTCGGCTGGCACGCCGGTGGCCCAGGCGGCGCGGGTGGCGGCTGCCACCTGCTGCAGCGCCTGGCGCAGGGCCTGGGCATGCTGGGCCAGTTCGGGCACCGCCAGCGCGCGCTCTGCGGTGACCTCGATGCGCGCGCTCAGCAACTGCAGACCACGGCCATTTTCCATCAGCACCTTGCGCCCAAGCAGATCAGCGGCCTGGATACCGTGCGTGCCTTCGTGGATCATGTTGAGCCGGTTGTCACGCCAGTACTGCTCCACCGGAAAGTCGCGCGTGTAACCATAGCCACCATGGACCTGGATCGCCAGCGAGTTGGCCTCCAGACACCACTCGCTGGGCCAGCTCTTGGCGATGGGCGTCAGCACTTCCAACAGCAGGCGCGCCTCATCGGCTGGTTCCGGCGCGCCGGTGCGCTGCTCGTCCACCAGCCGGGCACAGTACAGCGCCAATGCCAGCGCCCCTTCGCCGTACGCTTTTTGCGCCAGCAGCATGCGCTTGACGTCGGCGTGTTCAATGATGCGCACCTGGGGCGAGGCGGCGTCCTTGCCACTGCTGCCAATGGGACGGCCCTGCGGCCGGTTGCGGGCGTAATCGAGCGAAGCGTAGTAACCCGCTAGGCCGAGCATGGTGGCGGCGATGCCGACGCCGATGCGCGCCTCGTTCATCATGTGGAACATGCAGCGCAGGCCCTCGCCCGGCTGCCCCACCAGGTAGCCAATGGCACCGGCGCCGCCTGCCAACGGACCATCGGGCTGCGGCCGCACCGGGTACTTGCCCTCGCCAAAATTGAGCAGGCAATTGGTGGTGCCGCGCC